>CAJXKU010000184.1 GCA_913055945.1 uncultured Lentisphaerota bacterium
TGACTTTTCCGCCGTATGCGCTGCTGATAAGACTTACACGTGCGTCATTACCCAGTCTGTGAAATACGGTGCGGATTTTCTGTATTGTGCGTTGTCGGAACGAATAGGTTCCGTCTTCGGCGCTCATTGAACCGCTGGTGTCAAGAATGATTACCGCATGCGGATGCTCCCCCTTTTCGTAGCATCCTGCGCCGGCCACGATCATGGATAGAAGCGCCGCTGCAACTAATTCCAGGATCAGGGGCAATGTCACCGGGGGGCGCTTGCGCTGGACGCCTTCCAGGCGCAGGCTTTGCGAGCTCTGCCAGAGAAATAAAGAGGATACTTCCCGCCGCCTTCCGCGGAAAACATAAACGTAGAGGAAAATGATCACCCCCAGCGAACTGAGCGCGATCAGTGCCCATGGGGTCAGAAAATAGAACATAAACGTGCTCTTGTGTTTGTTAAAAAACTACAAAGTCGGTAGTTGGGCATTCAGGGTAAAATATCTATGATAAAACAGCGTTGCGTAAGCGTTGTTTCGTGGTTGTGATTCTTCAGCCATCCTGGGTTGTTCCGCCGTTTACTGCTTTTCCTGTGCTGCAGGGCCGCCCAGATGCATACCGCCGTCTACAAAAAGAATCTCTCCCGTGATAGTTTCCGCGTTGGTCAAAAAATAAACCGCTTCAGCAACTTCTTCGGGCGAAGTCTGCATCTGCATAGGAATCTCCTCCAGCAGTCCGTCCATCTTGGCCGGGTCCACACCCGGCGGCGGGAGCACGAAGCCCGGGGCTACTGCATTGACGCGGATGTTCGGCGCCCATTCGCCCGCCGTTGCTTCCGTTGCATCGCGTAAGCTTTTTTTTGCTAAACCATAGCTGCCGGCGCCGGGATCCACCAAGTGCACCCGCTGATCAAGCATGTTAATGATGGTCCCACGGCCGCAATGGTGTTTGAAGTCCCGCATTAACTGGAAAGGAGCGTGGAAATTGACAGCGTAATCATTCTGCACAGCATCCGGCTCACAGTCGGCCAAACGGGCACGGCTGTACATGGACGCATTGTTAATGAGTCCGTCCAAGGGCGATCCGTTCCGGATCAACCACGGAATAAGCTGCTCGCGTTCCTTCCGGACAGTCAGCTCACATTGCACCTTCTCGTGGTCTGAGCAGAACGCCTCCAGTTCCCGGCGTAGCTCTTCTGCTTCATTCCGGGAATTGCGGTAATGGACCACAACTTGAGCCCCTGCTGCGGCAAGGCGTAGGCAGATTGCACGTCCGATGCGTCGGGCACCGCCTGTAACCAGAAAACGTTTGCCCTGAAGAGTGTTTCCGATCATCGGCTCTCCTTTAAGATAAAAGTACAGGTTAAAATAGAAAACATTTCCCTTTCCTTGTACTGTAAATCCTTGTCAAAGGCTTTAAAGTATGAATGTGACTATAACAGCCGTCGGGCCGAAACAGCGGGAAAGATCGTTTTCGTTTGTAGAAAGGATACATATGCACGATTGGGTCGAAAAAATACTCCACTTACAGGAGAAAGATGTTCGGATCTGTCAGCTGCAGCAGCAAGTTGACGCTGTTCCGCAGCAGATCGAGGAGAGTAAGGCGGAAAAGTCCGAAGCGGAGCAAGCTCACGCCGAAGCAAAACAAAAAGTCCAGGACTGCCAGAAACGCATAAAGAACCTTGAGATAGAGACTGAGGAAGCACAGAAGAAAAAACGCGATCTGCAGGCAAAATCGCAGATGATAAAAAGCAACGAAGAATACAAAGCCGCAATGGATGAGATCCGCCAAGCTACCGAACAGATCAGCAGGCTGGAAGATCAAGAGCTGGAATTATGGGAGGAATTGGAGCAGCTGCAGAAAGAGGAGAAGGAAAAAGCTGAAGAACTTGAAGCGGCGGAGAACCGTACCCAGCAGAAAATTGCGGATCTGGAGAAACGGGCAGAAAATAGTAAACAGGAAATAGACAGGCTTGAACAAGAGCGGCAGGAAGCGCTGGAGGGGATCCCGGCCGATACCCTTCGGAAGTATGACCGCTTACGCAAATCGCATTTACACAAAGGACACGGGCGGGTGGTTGTGCCTGTCCGCAATCAAAGTTGTGGCAGTTGCCATATGAGTGTTCATCCGCAGGCGGTTCTTGACGCGCAGAAAGGCGAACTCGTTACCTGCCAGGACTGCGGTGTGGTGCTTTATGTCGAAGACTGACTCACCGTCGACGTCGGGTGCTGTCGTTGCGTCTTCGGGGGCAGAACGTGCGGCCCATACCACCTGGCATATGGCGTTAACTTACGACGGATCGCAGTACTACGGCTTCCAGATTCAGCCCGGTTTACCCACAGTGCACGCTGAACTCGAACAACGTCTTCAGAAATTGTTTCGCCGTCCGGAGCTGCGTATAAAACCATCGAGTCGCACAGATGGGGGTGTTCATGCGCTTGATCAACACATCAGCTTTGTTACGCCTGCCTCTGACATGCCCGGGGAATCTTTGACCAACATTCTGAATCGCTGGTTGCCCATGGATATTCGGGTGAAGTGGAGTCGCCCCGTCGCGCCGGAGTTCCAGGCCCGAAAACAGGCTACAGCCAAGTCTTATGTGTACGCGCTTTATCCCGGAAGGCGTCTTCCGCCTTTTTTAGCGGATTACTGCTGGCACCTCCGCAGCTCTGTGAACATGGTGAACATGCAGCGAGCAGCAGAGGGCATGCAGGGTGAACACGACTTTTCTTCGTTCGCGGTAAGTCGGAATAAGCCGGTAAGCTCCTGTCGCCGGACGCTGTATCGGGTTGAAGTTATCCGCGGGGGTGCCGGCCAGATTTTCGTTCATGTGCTGGGCGACAATTTCCTCTACAAAATGGTGCGTAGTATTGCGGGACATCTTGTGAATGCGGGGCATCAGCAAACGTGGACACCCGAGGACACCGAGAAGGTGCTGGCTGCGCGCGACCGCAGCGTGGTCGGCACGACAGCTCCGGCGAAAGGTTTGTTTTTGGCCAAAGTCTTTTTCGATCATGCAACCCGGCGCAATTTTGTACCGCCGGTTCCTCCGATGGACGGCCTGATGACGTCTTAAGGCGTTTTGGGGCGGCAGAGCCGCTGGGCCGTTCAGAACTCCCCATAACTGAGCAAATCGGCAACCGGCATTACACGTAATATCAGCCTGAAGTACCTCAGGCGCTCGCCCCTCAGGGCGCGGCGCCTGAGGTGATGAACTCGCTATCGCAGTTGCCAAGAGCTGGTGCGTTATATTTGCAAAAGCCCGCAGGATCAGGTATTCAGCTCGTCCCGAAAACCGGGGGATGCGTTTGAGTTCTGACCGTTACCGCCGGCGCGCGTTAAGGAAGGTTGTCTCCGCGCAGGCAACTGGTACAGTAACGTGCGCTGTAGCCTTTATGCCGGTACTCAGACAACCAGAACTTCCGCTCGTACCGCGATTCTGATGACAACCTGAACGCCTGAGCGGTACCATTGTATGGGGACGGACGTCCTCGTCCGTTTCTATACCGCATTCATAACGGCGGCGGACCGCCGTCCCCAGCAGAACTGCCTTTATTTCAGGCGGTCAGGTGGTCATCCGAAGTGAGCTTTGGACAACAGTCAGTAAAAGCAGAGGGAGGATAGGGATGCCTGCGTGGTTTGTTGAGTTAAATCCTTTATTGCAAGCGTTACTCGCGACGCTTTTTACCTGGGGTGTCACGACGCTGGGAGCGTCCGTCGTATTTTTTCTCAAGGGGTTTAACCGTAAAATTCTGGACGCAATGATGGGCTTTGCTGCGGGCGTAATGATTGCTGCCAGCTTCTGGTCCCTTTTAGCCCCCGCTATTGAAATGAGTGAACAGCAGAACATTCCCTCGTGGCTTCCCGCGGCGGCAGGATTTGTGCTCGGAGGAGTTTCGATTCGTCTGGTCGACGCTGTTCTTCCGCACCTTCATATAGGTTTTCCGATGAAGGATGCCGAAGGCGTTTCGAGTTCGTTACGACGGAGTGTGCTGCTGGTGTTGGCAGTGACGCTCCACAACATCCCTGAGGGCTTAGCGATCGGGGTCGCATTCGGTGCGGTGGCGAGTCAACTTCACGGAGCCAGTCTGGCGGCCGCTGTGGCACTGGCCGTGGGTATCGGCATCCAGAATTTTCCTGAAGGAACAGCAATCAGCATGCCGTTGAGGCGTGAAGGTATGTCCAAGGGCAAGTGCTTCTGGTACGGGCAGCTCTCCGGCGCCGTAGAACCTGTCGGTGCTGTTATCGGTGCGGCGGCCGTCCTTTTGATGCGCCCCATTCTGCCATACGCACTTGCGTTCGCCGCCGGTGCTATGCTTTTCGTGGTCATTGAAGAGCTGATACCCGAGTCACATCGGGAAGGCAACACTGATTTGGCGACTATGGGGGCCATGCTGGGGTTTGCCGTTATGATGACCCTCGACGTAGCGTTAGGATAATATTCGCGACGAACAGTTTGAGGAGACGGAACTGATATATTATCGTTAGTGCTGTGATACCAGAAGAGTGATCTGAGCGTCAGATGTGACGACGGGTCCACCATAGATGTGTTCTTGACGTCCACAAAGCGGAGAGGTGCCGGAGTGGACGAACGGGGCGGTCTCGAAAACCGCAGAAGAGCGTCAGCTCTTCCGGGGGTTCGAATCCCTCCCTCTCCGCCAGTTTTTTCACAAATTCCTAAACCCCAAAACCTTGTAGGAATGCACAAAGCGTATGTCCAGCGGAGTTCCTCCCTATATTGTATGGAAGTCAGAATACAGCGTCCGGGAGCCAACACTGGACGCCCAGCATCAGGAAATTTTCCAGATTATCAATACCCTGTATGGGCAGATTCGTTCCGGGGTTACCGATGAAGAATTTTACGAGCTGGTGGAAAAAGCGAAAGGCTTCGCTGACAGGCATTTCCGCACGGAAGAGCGCGTCATGTATGATTGTGGATTCCCTGAGCTGGACAATCATGAAAGAGCCCACCGACGGTACGTAGAGAAGGTGGTGGCACTCACGCCGACAAAACCTCGGGATAGCGACGAGAGAGCGTATGACTTACTTTCATTCCTGAAACAGTGGTGGAAAAACCACGTGAAAAGAATGGACCAGAAGTACGTTTCCTATCTGCAGCACCTTCATCACCCGGTAAAAGCGGTGGGAGGCGACGACTAGGAGTCAGCGGCTTTCATTGCGCTCTCATTTGTAACGCACCTCCCGGAGAAGATGCTTTGTATGATCGAGGGCCAACGGCCCGATTTCATATCATAGCCCAGGGTGGAATTCCGGACCGCTGTGCGGGCCGGAATGGAACCCTGGGAATCAGATATCAAAAACATATCGCGCTCTGAAAGAGCGCCTCATTTCCTCTTTTCGCCTTTTCATCCTGTCCCCTTTTAATGCTCTTGATGAGGTGCGCTTACAGCGCACGATATTTACGGCATGTTTTGAACCCAGGGTTGCGTTCCAAGCCCGTTGGGCGCGGAACGCAACCCTGGGGGCTCCTATGAGTGCGCGCCTTCGGCCTTCCAGAGATCTGCAGTGCTGATCGGTAAACTGAAGGGAAGGCACTTCACCGGCTAAAACAGTATGGGGCTCCTTTGCGTGCTTGATCGAAATCGGAATGCTGGACGATTCGATCCCGATTGCGACTTTGTGAGAAACATTTATCCCCCCGGCCTTGCTTTCTGAGCGCCAGGTTTACAACATATTCGGCCCGGTTGCTTTTTCAGCGAAGGTGTACGCTGCATCGGCCTCCTGGTTACGGCGTACTTGTAAATTCATGTCGTCCCGTAACATTTTTGAAAACCGCATAATGGAAACTGCCAAGCGGTATGAGTGTATCCGGCGTGAGGTGGCTGTTCGCTGCCGACACGTTTCCGTCAACGTCACATGGTACATAGACGTCCGCTTGTGCCGTCGGGGGAACATCGACGCAGAAATGGAGTTGTTCTTCCGCCCATTGCCACCTGACGCCTATACGCCCGTTGCAGGAATCATACGAGGCCGTGATATGATTGAGCTCGCGTACCGGCTGAGGTCTGATCATGATCTTCTGGAATCCGGGGCCCTCCACATGTGGCAGGATCCCGGCCAACCCTTTATAAAACCATGCTCCTACTTGATTGAAGCAGTTGTGTATGTGTGTACCATCGCCATTCCAGTATTCCCACACCGTTCCTGCACCATGTTGAAGCATGTAGCCCCATCCGGGGTAAAAACAGTGATTCACCATGCGGAAAACTAAATCATTGCGCCCTTCTTCGAGAAGACAGTCGAATAATATCAGCGTGCCAACCAGGCCGGTTCCCAATCGCGGCGGTGTGTTCTTACAGATCTCATCCTCCAATTGCTGCAGAACATCGCCTCGAAGTTGCGCAGGGACAACACCGGTTAGCAGGGGGTAGGCCAGATCAATCTGATCCCCGTCAGCATAGCAGCCTGTCTTTGCATCAAAGAAACGACGGTGAATGGTATTTCTTAGGCGGTCCGCTTCCTCTTTGTGCCGAACTGCTTCAGTGGTTTTATCCAGCACTTTTGCCATCTCTGCCATCCTTTCCCGGCACTGTACCAGGAAGCAGTTAACGACCAGGCTGACGGAATCCGGATGTACAGGGTCGATTCCTTCGGGGGGAAGCCAATCGCCGAGAAACCATTGCCGAAACCATTGATCCGGCCAACGCCCAAGAATTCCGGCAGAGTCACTATGGGCTTCAACGTATGTCAACCATTTCTCGCCAACGGGATACAGGCGGTGCAAAACCTGCACGTCTCCATAGTGCATGAAGTGCTTCCAGGCCGCGGTAATAG
>CAJXKU010000185.1 GCA_913055945.1 uncultured Lentisphaerota bacterium
TCACAAAATTAACCCTTTAGGGTAGAAAAACCAAACAACTAACGTTTCACCCAATGGGTGAAACGTTCTAATTAGCTCACACCTTATATACCAATAAATTAGAGACCGTTTGGTTTTTCTACTGCGTATTTTAGGTTCATTCACCCCACCATCTCCTTGCTCTGGGGCAGATCGTACATCGCCACCATATACGGATGCGTGGGGTCGTACGCCGTTAAGGTCTGCGGGTTCTGCACTTCCCCTTTAGGCCGCACGCCGCTTCCCGTAACACCGGTGGCCGCGTCTCCGAGATCTTGGCGGGCCCGTTCAGCGTAGTCCAGAAGCCGTTTCACCGTTTCTGGTTCCTGTTCGTAAAGGTTTACGGTTTCACCTACATCGTTTTCCAGGTTATAAAGTTCCCGAACTTCTTCCTGATCTTTCCGCAGATGGAGTTTCCATTGCCCGACCCGAACAGCTTCCAGATTGTTCTTTTTGTAGTAGCAGAAACAGCTATACGGTGATACCGCGTTTTCCCTGAACAGAAGATCACCAATGTCATGGCCATCCAGCGTCCGGTCACCCGGAGGTTCGCCGCCGGCGAGCTTAACGAACGTGGGTAAAAAATCCATGGCAGTAGCAACTTCCCGGCACGTCCGTCCAGGCATAATTCTCCCGGGCCATCGCGCAATGCAGGGCACGCGCTGACCTCCCTCCCATGTTGATCCTTTTACGCCGCGTAAGGGCGCATTGCTTCCGCCTTCGTCACGAGCTCGGGAGCCGTTGTCGCTGGTAAAAATCACCAACGTGTTGTCGTCCAGTCCGAGACGTTCAAGTTCGTGAAACAGCACACTCATGGTCCAATCTATATGCTCGACCGCTCCGCCATAGCCTCCGTTGTCTGATTGATCCAGAAAACGTTGCGGTACGAATAGCGGAACGTGCACGTACATGTGCGCAAAGTACAGGAAAAAAGGCCTGTTTTTGTTTTCCCGCAGAAACCGCACAGCGTCTTCGGTATAGCGTTCTGTCAAGCTCGCTTGATCGGGTTGTTCCTGGATCACCTCCTCGTCTCTGAGCAGCGGCAACGGCACATCCCTTCCGCCTTTGGCCTGACGCCCCATGTCGTTACTGTAGGGTAAGCCATAGTATTCGTCGAATCCCCGTTCTGTCGGAAGGAATTCGGGTTGATCCCCGCAGTGCCACTTACCGATCAGCTTGGTACGATAGCCCGCATTACGCAGCAGTTGGGGCAGCGTACACTCATCCTCATGGAGGCCGTAAGGATGCCCCGGAAAAAGGACCCATTCGCCGCCGAATTCACCGAAACCGATCCGCGGAGGGTAGCAACCGGTCATCATAGCGCCGCGACTCGGGGAACAAACGGGGCTGGCCATGTAAAAGTCAGTGAATTTTACACCTTCTTCCGCCATTCGGTCCAGAGCGGGGGTTTTGTTAATCGGTGAGCCGTAACAGCCCAAGTCCCCGTACCCCAGGTCATCACTGTTTACGAGTATAATATTCGGTTGCGTCATTGCGTTCTCCTTGTCCGTTTGATCGTGTCTGACGTTTGCCGGGTACCGCGGCTCCTCTTACCGCCCAATTCCCCCTCCGCATACAATACCACTTCATGTATCGCGCGAAAAGGGAGCATTATAACTCACGCTCGTACCGCGATTTTATCGCTTAAGGGATTGACTTGTCAGCGCAGCCGTACATGTTATAAAAAGGTTCAGTTTTTAAAATCCCTATCATTGAGTGAGTGACAGGCCTCAGCGGGGAAGCTGCTGAAAAGCAGACACTTCATAAAGCGGGCATAAAGGCGAAAAATTTTTTATGAATCACGGCAGCCGAACGCGTAAGTATCTCATCCGCGCCGCCATACTGTTACTGGTTCTAGGGGCGGGTTACGTGACATATTCCGTATTTACGTCCAATTGGTTTTTGAAGCCGCGCGTGGAGCAGGCTCTCAGCCGTCACCTGGACATCGACTGTCAGCTGAAAAACATAGAATTCGGTATTCTGAGCGGAACTCGCATTGAACAAATCACTCTTAACTTCGACCACGGACAATCCAAAGAATCGGCCTCTTCGCTGGTACTTCAGGATTGTTTCGTGACGCACCGCTTCTGGACGCTCATCGGCGGAGAATACGCCCCCAAACGAATTCACCTCGGCAGGATGGAGGCTACAATTGGAAAAAATTTCGTTGAATGGATTGAAGGAGACCCCTTTAAAAAGGAGAAAACCCCCTCCTCGCGACCGCCTCATATCACGCTACAGGACGGCGTATTACATTTCCCCAACCCCCTTCTGGCTGAGCCGCTGACTTTACGTGATCTGCAAGCTTCTTTGGTTGAAGACCGACACGGCCTGCTCTCGGCGGTCGTCACCTTCAGGATGGGAGGAAATCTGGTTACCGCCGAGCTAAACTCGGTCGCAGGTCAAAAACAGAAAAACTTAAAAGTAGCTGCGCAGGAATTCGATATTTCTGATATACCTGAAATACCCCCCCATGCCGGGGTGAAGCATCTCTCCGATCTTTCTTTCGCCGGGATTCTTGACGGACATATACGTACTGCGCTGGGCCCCAACCAGAATCTGCCGCTGGCCGGTCAATTCACCTTATCAGATGTGAAGGTAAACTATGCAGACTGGCCGGTCGGCCTGACCGCTCTTTCCGGCGAAATTCAGTTCAATGACAGGCAGATCTCCGTCGTTGACCTGAATACCAGCGTCGGCGGAGGCCGACTCACCATACCCAGCGGGCAATTCCGTTTTGACGAAGACGGCATCGCTTCGATCTCTGCCCAAGGCAGTTTCTATGACCTCAACGTGGCCACGTTGACGCGCAGTGCATTCCCTTGGTCGGATCATCTCCGAGGAGAATGGGGTTCTCTGGAAAACGGGAGCATGAACGGCAATTTCAGAGTCCACTGGTCTCCGGACAGTAAGCCGACTTATGAGGCTGACATCGAATTGCGCGAGGGTACCGCCCGAGTGTCCAGGATCGAACGTGATCTAACCGGATTAAAGGGGGATGTAAAAATCGACGGCCACGGCAAAGTGGAATTCAGTTCCGTGCAGGGTACGATTGCGGACGGTCGCGTTAGAGCGTCTGGTGCCCTGCAGATAGAAAAGGGAAACCTTAAGAAGCCGTTCATCGACATTTCCTTCTCAGGGCTTCCCCTCACCCCGAAGCTTGTCAAAAACACACCCCCCGCTGTCAGAAACGTTCTACAGGATATCCGGTTGGAAGAAGCGCGCGCCGGCGGAGATTTCACTATAGAACCGGAAGAACTGTCGTGCAATTTGGACATACAGGCCGCAACGGTTGACCCGAAAGCTGTTGAATACAAACTCACTGAGTTTTCCAGTGATGTATCCTGGTCTTCCTCGCGGGGCAGGATTTCCTTCACGGATCTGCAGGCCAATCGGAAAAACGGGCGCATCGGCGGAAATTTTGCCATAGATACTAAGGACACAGTGACGATGGATGCGGAGCTGTTCGGCCGGGCGATCCCTATTGATGATGGTTTGTTGGCCCTTTTCCCCGCAAAGATTCGCGAAAAAACTCAAAAGTGGACGCCCGCAGGCAGTTTCGACGTTGAACTACGCTGCAACAATTGGGAAGTGCCACAGGAACTCTCGCCGGATACACTGGAAGGCCTAAATATCAGCCTCAACCTCCGGGATATCCGTCTTTCACAGGGTAAAAAACCACCCCTGCTTACCGGATTACATGGAAATGTTTCATTGAAATCCACCACGATGAGAATGATCGACCTCACCGGACAACTCAGCGGACAAAACTTCCGGATGTCCGGCATTCTCCCCTTGGGGGGCCAAAACAAACAGACCACAAACATCCAGCTGGAAGCTGACGCCCTGAGCCTTTCTCCTGAATGGTTTTCCGCTCTCCCTGCAGATTTCACGAAGAAAATTGCTGAGCTGAACCCTCGTGGTCATTGCAGTGTCAATCTGAATATAACCCAGCTCCCCCGCGGAGAGCACCCATTGAAAGCGAGTGCCACGGGCGTACTGCACAATCTGGAATTGAACCCGCATGGTACGCCGATACGTATGGGCGGAACTTCAGGACTCGAACTGACGGTAGCGGCGGATAAACAGCTGGAAACAAGTGGAAACATCCGGCTACGCGAACTGGATGTGGCAAATCTGGTCGCAGATAGAGTTACCGGGGACTTCTCCTACGATGGAAAGGGCTTAAAAATACCTTCCCTCGCCATTGGCGCGTACGGGGGAAAAATACAGCTCAACGACCTGCAGCTTTCCCCCGACCTCGAGTCGTGGCGGCTCGGCCTGCAATATTCCCATATTGATCTGGAAACACTCATGGGCGCCTTCGGGATAGAGGGGAGAAAAGCCCCCGGCGGAGTGCTGCGCGGCCGTCTTGACCTGGAGGGGGAAGGCCTCAACCCGGAGAAACTCCGGGGTAAAGGGCACGTGAGAATCGACAGAGGAAGATTGTATAATATTCCCGTCCTGCTGTCGGTTTTCAGCGTACTGGATTTGACCATCCCCCGACACAGTCCTGTTTCTGATGCATACGGGACCTTTCGCGTGGGGGACGGCCGTTTAACCATAAAAGATCTGCTGTTGAGCGGTGGGGACATCCCCGTCCACCTCGAAGGACATGTAGCCATGGAGAAAAACACAAAACTGCCGGATCAGCCGCTGAAACTTCTGGTTACCGTCCCCGCAAGCCCGAACGTGCTGGATTCAGTCCCTGTGGTGGGCTGGATTAAGAAACACACCATTGACCGACTTCGGCACCTCATCCTGCAAGCCCGAGTAAAGGGCACATTCAGTGACTACACCGTTTCCACTGTAACTGATCCCATAACGCGCCCTATCAAAGCGATATGGTCGCTGATGCCAAAGCTGGCTCCGGACATACCGGAAGAGGAGGGAAACACCCCATCCGCCCCTTGATGACGGGGGGAAGAAGAAAAAAAGTGCGAACACAGAGCGATGTCCACACTTTCCAGGTCTAGCTATCGTTTGTCTCCTTTACACGTTGACAGAGACCGAGGGTAAATTATCTTTTTGCGGAACTAAGCGCCCTTGACGCATAAATGCTGTTATGCGTTATTCACCGACCGAGCAGAGAAAAAGGCAATCTTCTTATGACTAAAAAAGCACAACCTGCTATTACGCTTATTGAACTCGCCGCCACCTCCCGGGGAGATCTGCACGGCAAGAGGGTGGAGGATGTCTACACGAAAATAAATCTGCCCTCAAGAGCAATCCCGCTGCTGCACGCCATATTGACCCAAAAGGGCTATACAGACGTGGAAAGCATTGACACACGATATAACGACAGGGGCATGATCACAGAATCTGACCTCGACAGAATCCGTAATACCGACCGCCTACTGGCCTCTTCCATCATCCGAACGCTCCCTCAGACGCTGGAACTGGCAAGAGAATACAAGAAAGCGAATCCCGAAGGCCTTTTTATTACGGGCGGACACCCCGGAACGTTCCTGCCCGAAACCTCCCTCCACAACGGCGCGGACATTGTCGTAAGAGGAGAAGGAGACAAAACCATTGGCGAATTGATGGAAGCTCTGGACCAAAACGCCGATCTGAAAAATGTTCAAGGCATAAGTTACAAAGATGAAGAAGGCAACATCCACCACAATCAGGCACGGGAGTTTCTGACAGAAGAAGAACTTGATAACCTGCCCGCGCCTTATTACCCTGAGTATATGAGGGGCAGACGAGGCGTTGTCGAAACCGCCAGAGGATGTCCGTATGCGTGCGAGTATTGCGGCGTTACCCAATTCTTCGGCAGAAAAAGCAGGAGAAGAAGCAATGAGCGCATTCTGGAAGACATCAGATCAATTGTCGACATGGGCGTGAATAACATCTTTTTTACAGATGACCATTTCGCCATGAAGAAAGACGCAACCAAGGACCTGCTGAAAAAAATATCTGAAGACAGTAAGATCAGCAGGATCTCTTACTCTGCGCAACTGAGTGTAAATTCAGCGTTCAAACAGAACTCGGACGAAATCGACTATGAATTTCTGAACTTGCTTAGACAAGCGAATCTGGGCTTTGTATTTCTCGGCGTCGAATCCATAAATGATGAAGTTCTGAAAGAATGGTCCAAGCCGGCTACAGCGGAAAGGAACATGAAAGCGGTCAAAGCTTTTCGGGATAACGGCAATCCTGTGCACGGCATGATGATGGTCGGCGGGGAGGAAGATACACCGGAATCTCTGGACTATACGGTGGACTGGTGCAAGAAAAACCTCGACAGTGTCCAATTCTTCGCGCCGATTCCGCTTCCGGGCACCCCCTTCTGGGACAGAATGAATGAACAGAACAGGATTATTGCCGATAGACTGCCCCATGACTATCACCTCTACGATGGCCAGTATGTCGTGCTGCAGCCCAACAATTTTACGCCGCTTGAATTACAGACAAAAATCTTTGACATGTACAAACAGTTCTATGGGATCAAAGGAAACATCATCAATATTCTGAAGTCGCCCCGCCCCCTGGAGAAGGGAGGCGTTCACGCCTATGCGCCCAGGATAGTCAAATCCGTAGAAAACGACCCTCAAACGACCGACTATATGGAAAGATTGCGCAACCTCGAATAAGCACCCGGATATTACTGCTCGCAGGGACTTAGGCCAAGGATGCCGGTGGGGACAATGGTGTTACACTGATCCGAACGCAGTTCGCGCCGTTCAACTCCGGCCGATGGACAACCGACACCGGGTA
>CAJXKU010000186.1 GCA_913055945.1 uncultured Lentisphaerota bacterium
CCTTAAAGACGGCGTAAAGTCGTGGCTGAAAAACTGGCAGCGTGGTCAATACAAAATGCAGAAAGCCATGGGTTGGGCGGAAAAACCACTGCCGGAAGTCGCCGATACAATTCAGCCGGTGATAAAAGAATACGCACCGCGCACGGTTACTTACCGGAAGGCGGATGGAACGCTTGCCCCTCGGAAGGCTGGCGCTCGTATCAGTGAAGACGGTACAGTGTACGTTTTTGTCGATCCGTGGGCAAAGACTACACAGATTGAAGTGCGAGGTACCTACAGGCGTGCGAAGAACCTCTATTCGGGCCAGACAAAGGAAATCAGCAGTAAGCAAGGGACGGCACAGGTCACAGTGGAAGAAGGGCCGGCCATCATACGTTTGACACCTCAACAGTAAGCGGTGGTAACACAAATCCAGGCAGAGAGAGGAGAACTATTATGAATACCCCGCCGTTTGTTCAGGAAAGCAGGGAAGGTTTAAATACCTTCATAAGTCTTTCTGTCAAACGTGTTCCAATGCTGCTGGAGGTGGTGATATTGGTCGTGGGGCTGCTGTCAGGACATAAAGCGATTGCGCAGAAAGATAAGGGCGGCAGTCCGAATACAGACAAACTTGTCAAGGCAGGAGATGTTGCTGTCAATCCCGGCAACCTCCGAGTGTACTGGAAACATGAAGGAGAACAGATTTTTGTAGGCCGGCTGGATTTTATCCTGTTCGCAAAAAACGGGCTATCTTTCGCTGTTCAGCGGCCGAAATCTTTGACACGCCGGGAAAATGGATCGGTTCAGGGCGAGTATAAGCTCAAAGGCCGTGATGCCGACATGACGACATTGCACATCGAAGTAGCGCCTCTTGCCGACAATGACGGAGTGGCCGTCCGCTATCGGATTAAGATGAAGAAACCGCCCGAAAATATCGTCAAAGCACGCTGGAGATTTAGTCATCCCAAAAACCCGCGATGGGGCCCGGAGAGCTGGCTGCATCAAACCAAACAGGGTCGGGTCCAAGTAGATTATGGTCCGATCTTCGTGGATTTGAATCTGAAGACTGGAGATTTCGGCTGGGTAAGCGGCGGCAAACCGCACGCGTCGCGCATGAACATGCAATTCAGTTCTTCCCGTGAGTTTATGGACAAACGTATGCGTATGCAAATCCGCATACAAAAACACAGCGTCGAGGAAATGCTTAAAAAAGCGGACTCGTGGATCGCCGCGAAGTTTCCTGGATTTGATGGTTATCTTGAAAGATGGCTGTCCGCGCACTTCAACGCCGACGAACAGCAGGCCAAAAAGAAGGTTCATAAGCTTGCTTCCGACTACAATGCTTTTCGCAAGAAATACCAGTCGTTCGTCGAAAAGGCCCGGAGTGGGGCTTACGCCGTTCCTTTCGGTTTGTGGAACCGCATCCGGGAATTGCGCAGTCAGTTTGATACTTTGCGCAAACGGCGGCGCCAACTCGCGGATGACTTCCACGACGCGCTTTATCCCCCTGTAGAAGAAAAAGCGCAATCCATGAAGGCCTGGCAGTTGGCTCAACAAACCGACGCCATCCTTTCAGTTCGGTGGGGAGATTTTGAGATGGATCCACAAAAAATTAAAGACGCCCTGCATGCAAATCGCATCTGGAACTCTCGCCCGGATACGCCGAACTTCGACCAAAAAGCTTTTGTAAACCGCTTTCAGGCGTACCACAAATACGGTTTCACGGTTATGACAGGTCCCGGGGGGCCGGACACAAAACAATTGCTCAAGAAGCATCCCAACTGGGAGACGAACACGTGGCAATATCTGCAATCCCGGCCTGCCAAAGCGGGGAAGGCACCTCTCGTTATCGATCTGCTGAAAGGACTCGCGTACAGTGAAAAACGAAATCAGCCTGTTTACAGGGTAAATTTCCAGATCAATCCCAAAGAGTACTGGGCGGTTTACGACTTGACGGAAAAGGCTGTGATTCCGGCCGAGTCATGGTCTGTGACGGAGAAAAAACAAGGGGGCACGGTTACAATTGACAACCCGCAGGAAGGCCACCGCTATACCGTCTTTTTCCTGGGAAACATGCGGCATTGGGGACCGTTTGTCAACCGGCTCCTGCCGCAAGTCCAGTCTTCCAAAGAATTCTGGAAATCCATCATCAACAATAACGCCGGGTCAGCCTGTGGTACACCCGCTGATCTCAGCTGGACGCTCGCCGTGGCAATGGACTTCACGCACTATTTTGTCGCAACGAAAAACAACCGCCTGCACGAATGGTTTACGTACGGCCCCACGATTCGTCCGATAACGCTGTCGCACTTTGAAAAACGCACAAGTAAGAAGTTAAAACCTATGTGGTTCGCTCACGAAGGGCGAATTCGCACCTCTGACGACCCGCCGACGAAAGGACTTCGCCAATGGATGTCCTCAGTGCAGGAACAGGTCCTTGCTTTCGCAAAAGCCTATACCGACTGGTGTCATCGGCACGATACCAAGGCGGTGTTCTTCTGGGGCGACTCCTGGAAAGGGATCGAGCCGTACAAAGGCATGCTCGGAGAAGCAGGTTATGACCAGATCCATACTCAGGTAAACAACTGTATTGATGTTCGTCGTATTACGGATTTTGAGGATCCGGGCGTAAGACGGGTATTCAATCTATGGGCCCGGGGAAACCCTCCGCAGGCGAGCCTGTTGCGTCGCTACCAGAAGACCCTGCGCGCATGCCTGCGCTGCATGCCGGACGGTATTGGCACCGGCGGCAATGTAGGTGTGTTTACAGCAAAATACGATAACTTCGCTCCGACGCTGCGAAGCATGTATGAAGAGTTCGATATCGCTCACGGAGCGATCAACGGCACATCCGCCTTTACCCATGATGTGAACGTTTATATTGTAAATGCGTGGGGCAAGTTGCGCGCCTGGCCTCGGTCCGGGTGGATCAATAACCCGTCGCAGACCGCTAACGCCCATCTCACGAATCTGCCGATAGATGTGGCATTTATAAGCCTGGACAAAATCGCGTCCGAGGGAGTGCCCGAAGATGCGGACGTCCTTTTCAACGTCGGAGAACCCGGAACTGCGTGGAGCGGTGATTTCCACTGGACGCCCGCCGCGGTCAAGAATGTGCGCCGTTTTGTAGAACAAGGCGGCGGTTTGGTCGGCATTGACGCACCGGCATTGAATGACGACAAGTTTGTTCTATCCGATGTCTTCGGTCTCGACTATCAGGGACGGGTATCGAAAGCGGCTGAGCGGGAACTGTATCACGGTAAGAAAGGGGTTTTCGAAAAATTGGTCAAGCCGCCGCGGGCCACGCTGCGGTTGACGCAGCAGGCACCTGCTTGGCTGGAGGGACTCTCCGAAGTGGGGCACGTACAGATTAATGTGGGGATGAAAACTGACGGCGCCAAGGTGATCGCAAAAGGCTCGGATAAAGAAAGCGGAAATAAGGCCGTTGCAACGTTGAACAAATACGGGGAAGGCCGTGCTGCATACATTACCGGGAACGAATGGACGCCTGCTTACGGGGAGGTTCTGAAGCGGCTGATCTATCATGTGGCCGGAAAACGCAACGCCTTGCACCAGCTTAATGCCCCGACCACTGGCGCATACGTATATTTTTACCCGGAATCGGACATCCTTTTCGTCTATAACCATAAAGCGGACAGTGAGCAGGTGACTGTGCGGGCTTCAGCGCTTTCGGACGCCTACGGCAGTCCGGTGCATGCGCGATGCTTCTACGAGGGGCGCGACAGGTCGGTACCGAGGCAGCCGGAAAAATACGAATGGTCGGGCAAAAAGCTCCGGAAAGGACTTACCCTGTCAGTTCCCACAGGACAGGTATGCATGTATGAATTGCGTCCGGAATGACACAACACATTCGGAGAATGACGTTAACTTTCAACTGGAAGGCGCAGCTTCGTGTGGTGAAAATAACTCGGTGTAGGTAAACAAACAGGAGAAGGTTTATGGGTCCCAGTCACTCTTTTAAGCCACAGCTTGCAGGCACCTCTGAACACGTTCTATCTCCCGCGGGAAGCAGACTCAGCAGCTGTATTGCTCTGGTTTTGCTATTGGCAATGGCGGTTGGGATGACGTCGCCTGCGGGTGCCCAACAAAAGCAGGGGAAACAGGGGAAAGAGAACGTTGTGGCGTCAGAAGGTATCAGGGTTGATCCGAGTCAGGGCAGAATTACATGGACAGGGAGCGACAAACCCGTGAAGCTGATAGACCGCATTGCGTTTCACGTTTTTCCCAGTGGAAGCCGGACACCGAGATTAGGCAGCCGGGGAAAGCTTGTCAACATAAAACGGGATGGAAACTCGCTTCTGGCATCGTACGAAATAACCGGTAAATACCAGCAAAACAGCGAGTTGAAAGTGGAATATACGCCGACCGAAAAGGGAGTTCATCTGGAATATCGACTTACGATGCCGAAAGAAGCCGTAAAGAAAATGGGCGGTAATACGATGTTCCGCTTTCACTATAGTGGCACGGACCCCCTACCCCGCCCGGCGCGGACTCGGGGACGGAACAGGAGCATGAAGTTGATGTATGGGCCGGTAACGCTGAATCTGAAATTCGGGACATCAGTCAACAATTGGCATACGAAGAGCAAAAAATGGGCCAAGAGTCATTCCGGTGCGGGGTACTGCAGAGCACGCTTCGGGAGTGATGGCCCCAGCAAAATGCTCGAAGGGGGAATGGGAATTGACATCACCGTGGATTCGGGCTGGCATCAGATCAAAAAATATCATCTTCGCCACCTCACCAATGCTTTTCCCAACGCCGAAGCCTATCTGGAGGCACTGAAGATCTGGAAGATGGATGAAGGCAACATCGCGACACAGGTCAAAACGCTGAAAGAGGATATTGAAAAATGCAAAAACGGTGTACGGAGCTTGCGCGGCTCCAGCGATAACCTGCTCAAATTATGGAACAATTATCTCAAACTTGAAGACCAAATTGGTGAAATGGAATCCGCCCTGCATGATTTGATATGGAATAACCGGGATGCCATTTACGCAAAGGTGAACTCCCATAATGAAAAACTCCATTTCGGGGTTGGTTTCAGTTCAAGTGATGGATTAAAAGAAGACCTGCCGAAATGGGCTGTATGCGGCATGAATCTTTTCCGCTTATCTCCGGGACACCTTAAGATCGACGATTTTGAGAAACGTTATACGAGATTAGAAAAGATTATGACCGAAGCCGGAAGCTTTGGAGCGGAAGGGATAATATCAGTGGGAGGACCGTACGATGTAAGGGGACCGGCGGGGATGACCTGGAACCAGGACTTCTTGCCGCATTTGCGCGACAGTTTTTTCAAGATGAATTTCAATTCCAAAAGTGTGCGTCAAGCTTGGCAGCGAGCTCTGACAAAGAAAGCTGGGAAATTGCAGAAGATTCCTAACATTCGTGCAATTCAGATGGGAAATGAGCCTTTTTGGGATGCGAGTTCGTTTCCGAAGATTGGGTACAATCCGGCGGAGGTGGGGTGTTCGAACGAAGCGTGGCGTAAAGCTATTCGTGAAGCATATGGGTCCGGAGAAGCGTGGCTAGAGGCGCTGCAGGATTGGAAATCGAACTTCAAAAAAAGGGTTCGTCCATCCCGTTTGAAAGGGTGGTTTGAGAATGGAGATCCGAGTGTTGTGATCCCGTGGAAAACATTCGATAACGTGGGGATCGATAAAAAGAATATCCAGGGGCTGACATTCGTCCAATTCCTGAAAAACCGTTATGGGAAGCTTTCCGTCCTGAATCAGGCGTGGTTTGATGATAACACAGAACGCTACTACGATTCATGGAAAAGCATTTTCCCCCCGCGTCCGATTAAAGACGCGGAGCAAAGGAAGCAAAATGATAAAAATGCGGGGGTCGTCAGACGGGTTACACCCGACGCCTGGACGAAAACCTCCAAGGCGCCGCCCCCGGCACGGGAAGACATACCGGCGTGGGTAGACTGGATGGAATTTGGCGCGCATTGCATGAATGATGCTGAACAGTCCTTCCGGAAGAGCCTGGTAAAGGGAGGAGTGGATGTCCCTGTCACCACCAACGCGGTAATGGGACATTATCTCAATGACTACGTCTGGGTTGCTGCGGACGTGGGAGCCTATCCCTGGATCAGCCTGAAAGGCCTCGATGCGATGGGGATTGATTTCTATACCATTGCATACATGCAGGCATACATTTCGTCTCTGTATAATGCGGCGCATGGTCGACCCATATTCGTGCATGAGACACGTTTTGCCGGGGGCAAACAGGGAGCTCATCTGGCAATGTTCTGTTTTGCACACGGGGTCGATGGCCTGGTGTTCTTCCGGCATAACCGCGATTTTGCACCGCGGGAAGTTATTCCGGTACTTCGGCTGATGCGGGCGATGAATGATGAAAAACTTCAGCACAACTCACGTCCCGTAACCGATGGGGTCGGAGTCGTATATTCCCTTAACTCCTTGTTTCTGGAGGACGCACGCACCGGCAGCGGCAGGCCGTATATGGTG
The DNA here is from genome assembly GCA_913055945.1 of uncultured Lentisphaerota bacterium. GTDB lineage: Bacteria > Verrucomicrobiota > Lentisphaeria > Oligosphaerales > CAJXKU01 > CAJXKU01. Next base: position 6,477 of record CAJXKU010000186.1, read on the forward strand.
AATTTCCAGAGCACAGTCACCCTTCTCGATCGATTGCAGGTTCTTTACGACGTGTATGCCGATCGTCAACTGAAAGAGGATATACCTGAACACATAAATGTCCTTTTCGCCGCCGGCGTACGAGCAATGAGTGATAAAGGGCTGGAAACGATTCGCTCATTTGTGGAACGAGGCGGGAAATTGGTTACGACCTCGCACTTTGGTGCAGTGGATCGGCACGG
>CAJXKU010000187.1 GCA_913055945.1 uncultured Lentisphaerota bacterium
CGAACTTTGTCTCGAACTTTGTCTCGAACTTTGTCTCGAACTTTGTCTCGAACTTTGTCTCGAACTTTGTCTCGAACCTTGTCTCGAACCGATGTCGGGTTACTACGTTTATATCGATTCGGGTTCGCGGCACCGTTGCGAAGCAACAGAGGCTGCATGAACCTGTGAAGCGAGTCCTGACGCGGAATTCAGACATTCGGGAGGGGGATGTTAACGCAAAAGAGAAAGCACGCAAGAGAGAAAGAAAGGACAGTATTATGGACACAAGAGCACTCGGTTCGTCTGGCATTCAGGCCTCTGCTGTCGGACTCGGTACCTGGGCCATCGGAGGCTGGATGTGGGGCGGTACGGAGGAAAGCCGCGCGATTCGGGCCATTCAAGCGGCATTGGACTCAGGAATAAATCTGGTGGATACCGCTCCCATTTACGGTTTCGGGGTCTCCGAAGAGGTGGTGGGGAAAGCGATTAAGGACAGGCGTGACAGTGTTGTCCTGGCGACCAAGTGCGGATTGATCTGGCATGAAGAGCGCGGGGACTTCTTTTTCCATTCAGACGAAAAGCGGATCAACGAAGGGGGCTCTACCAAAGTGTATCGCTGCCTTGAGCCTGATATGATTCGCTGGGAGGTGGAGCAAAGTCTGCGGCGTTTGCAGACAGACCGTATTGATCTGCTGCAGACCCATTGGCAGGCATCCACCACCCCCATCCCCGAAACCATGGAAACATTAGTGAAGTTGAAGGAAGAAGGAAAGATACGGTCAATCGGTTGCTCGAATGCTTCTCCTGAACAAATGGACGAATACCGCAGTGCGGGAGAACTGGATGTGGACCAGGAGCTGTATTCCATGCTTGACCGCCAACACGAAGCAAAGAACCTGCCGTATTGTGCACAGAACAACATTGCCTTTTTGGCATATTCTGCTTTAGGGCAGGGCCTTTTAACTGGGAAAATGGGCCCGGAGCGCACCTTTAACGAAGGGGACCAGCGGCAGGGGCATCCCCGATTTTCCGTGGAGAATCGTAAAAAAGTAAATCAAATGCTTGAAGAGTTTAGCCCTATCGCAGAAGAGCATGACGCCAATCTGGGACAATTGGCCATAGCATGGACGAAAGAGCAGTATGGCTGCAGTCACGTATTGATCGGCGCAAGAGACGAAAAGCAGGCGTTGGATAATGCCAAAGCCGGTGAAATTACACTCTCCGACGATGAATTGAAAAAGATGCGTACGATTGTGGAGAAGCATACACCTGATATTCGATAGGGTGCTTTAGCTCAGAGGAGTTGGTATCGGAATTTTTCCCGTACCTAGTGTGCTGTAACCGAATTGCCTTGACGAAATCTTCGCTGATAACCATTTAAACAAAAGGCAGAAGTGCGGAAGCATAGCTTATACGTTGCACGGTGTGTCATTTGCCTTGCGGGGTAAGAAAATTGCGAAATGCCCCTTGTAACCTTGTCTCGAACCTTGTCTCGCACCTTGTCTCGAACCTTGTCTCGAACCTTGTCTCGAAAGGGCGCGTTCTGAGTGTCCTGCGGGTGGGGTATTGCAATGCCGCGCCTTTCACGCAGGGCTTTTTTACGCGAATGAACTTCGGGCAGCGGATATAGGACTGGCGCGGTGAAGGATTAATTCTTTGCGTCCTGGAGTTCGCGTTTCTGGTAGCATTGTTCCGCAAACACTGCGATTTCCGCCTCCAGATTGGGGTTGGGCGAGTCGCCGAAGAAGCCGTGCAGGACCGGGAAGACCGTGTCGGGCTTGTTCTGACGGATCTGGTTGGCGAGGGATTCGATCTTTGCCGTGGCCACTCCTTCCTGCATGCATGTGAAGGGGCCGATGTGGAACATGCCCGAGATTGAACCATCTTCGTGGCCGTTGGACCCGTCTTCATTCATCAGGTAGCGGGCAACGCCGATACTGAGGGGGGATTCGCCTGTAACCTGACCGTGAAATTCCCCTGCGGATTCGAGATCATGGATAAGGGTTTCCGGGTCCGGCAGATTGTGCCGATCTGCTACCGCGTGGTGTGCCGGTTCAGCGATCTTGCGCTCCACCCGGCACATGTAGCGGTAGTTTGAGGTGTAGAGGGCAAACCGTCCGAGTTCGCGGAAGAAGCGCTTTACGTCCGCCTGCCGGACGGCCCACTTCATGTTGCGCAGCACTTGACGCGTGTTGATCTTGTTGACGTACTCGATCCACTCCATCACCGGGGTCCGGACGGTTTCCAGTCCCTTTTGCTCCAGTTTTTCTATAACGTGCCCGTTATACGGATCGTGTTTGCGCATATATATCTCGCCGGCGAAGAGGACGAGGGGGTACCTGTTCTCTCCATCGAATTGTCTGAACGTTTCCAGCGTCTCCTCCGCCCATGATCGCAGTCGCCTAAGTTCGCCTCCGTCTTCAAGAATGTTCTCCAGTTTTTCAAGCTGTTCATCTTTGCGTCGGTTTACTTCCTGCGGGTCGCGGGCGTAGGGGCGGTAGCGCAGAACAAGATCGTCGAGGAGATCACTCGTGGCCACTGCTTTAAGGGTCAGGCGGTAGAAGCTCAGTTCATCCCGCAGCGTAAAGCCTTCACCCAGGATATCGGTGTAATCTGTTTCCGAGGTGGGGCCTGTGACGGGCACATTCTCGAAGCCTTCTTTGTCCAGGAATTGGCGAAGGACTTCGTGGTATTTGCCGAACCGACAGGGCCCTGATGTGGTGGGGAAAGCTACGAGATACCGGTTTTCCACTTCTTCTTTGCCGAGCCGTTCTCTTTCCTGGTGGAGAAAGCTGAGTGTGTCTCCGACCACGCCTTTGAGCGGAAAGCAGGTTTCGGTATAAATGTGCTTTCCGGCGAATTCGTACGCCTGTTCTGTGTTCGTGGGCAGTACGTAACTGTTAATTCCGTAATGCCGAAGTGCGGCGCTGGCGGCATTACTGAAATCGCCCATGTAAGGCACAAGGAACGTACGTTTATGCTGGTTGGTGGACGTGCTGGTGTTGTTCATGGCGACACTCCTCTACCACCCGCTCAAAAGCTTCGGCTCGCGTGACAAACGGAGCGTTGTTGGTTTGTGCATCCGTGAGCAGGGTCAGCAGGGGTTTGCCTGCGTCGTCCTGCATTTGTTCTTCCTGGAAGAGTTTCATGCTGTCGGGGCCGCATCCGAAATTCATCATCCGGATGCCGAAAAGGTTTTCTGTTTCTGTTACCAGTTGATGCGCTTTGAGAATATCTACGCTCTGAACCCAGTATTCATTGGTGGCAATGTCCTCGATTCGGTAGCCCTCGTAGCGGTGTTTAAGGAATGGTTGCGGTATGTAATGCATCCCCCGCACCTGCGAGAACATCGCGCCGGAGTAAGAACTGGCTTCAGGATCGAGCAGAACATAATCCCGGCCCAGGCCAACGTATGCGGTCTGGTTGCCGACCTTTTGCAGGAATTTGTCACCGATTCTGTAGAGTTCGTTCCGGAAAGAGCGTTCCGCTTCGTCGGCGTGCTGTAATGCTTCTCTGATACGCTTCGTTTTGCGTGTGAAGCCCAGACGCTTCAGTTCGTCTTTCAGGCTTTGAACGATGGCTTCTTCTTCGCCGAACTCCAGCACCGGTGTCATCTGTCGGTTTTTATCCAGGAAAAGCTCCCCGTTGACCAGATACGGTTCGGATTGTGTGTAAATACAGTACTTCAGATTGGGGTTTGACTTGACTTCGATAAAAGCAGGGTTGAACAGGTACCGGACGTTGGGATGCTCGTTGAGGATTTTGGTATGTCCGGTGGCCAGTTTTCGTGCGATGCAGAAATCGGTCCGCGAATGCTCGATGCCGGCTCTGGCAATATTATAGTCGCTTTTCGGGGTGACCACCGGCACGAACCCGAGCGCCTGGAGTAACGCCGCTGACCACACACCTTTCGGCCCGACCGTCGAAGTGCTGCGCCGAATGCCTACCGTTTCGGCGTGTTCCGGGGCCTCGTGCAGCAGGTAGCCGTATTGGCGAAAGTGTTTCTCGTAGATTTTGTGATAGATATCTACATAGTTGGGCTGCGGTCTGGCTACGGTTTCCGAATTACCCTTGGGGCAGAACCCGCCGCTGACAATGGTGTCGTCCCCGATGTGGAATAGTTGCAGCTTGCAGTTACGCACGCCGCAGGAATCTTTGCCGAGGTATTCCCGACAGGTTGTCTCTTCCTTATTGAAGGCCATCTCGGCCACCTGCCATCCTCGGAACGCGGTGTCGCAGGCTTTATCATTGGCCTCTTTTTCTCTGATGTTGTTGATCACGTCCAGGGCAGCACCCCAGGCGCCGAACATTTCCCGATGGGGATAAGCATAGATTTGTTTTTCCGAGACCTGCGCAAGCGCGGCCAGGAAAGCTTTGCCCAGGCATGGGCCGCCCTGGGCGGAACATGTGTTGCCCACTGTCTGGGCTCCTCCGACAAATTTGAAGTAATAACTGGCTGCAGTTCCCCGAATAATGGCTGCGGCGATTTCTTCTTTGCTGAAGCCTTCTGCGATCAGTCGGTTCTCATCCATTTCCATAAATACGCCGCATGTGGCGTCGATCAGCGGAACGCGCTGGGCCCGGAGGGCAGAATCCTGCAGGGAAGAACGCACATCCAGGCCGATAATATCCGCCATATTTTCAAGTGTTTGGCCAGAGCCCGCCTGACAGCTGTAATTCATTTTGGCGTTGCGTACGTTTCCTGTCTCGGGGTCGAAGGTGGTGAATTTCATATCCTGACCGCCCACCTCGAAAATGGTATCGATGTCAGGGTTGTAATGCTTGACACCGAGTCCGTGACACGTAATTTCGTCTGTCACTTTGTCTGCCTGGACTACACCCTCTTTGCTCATTTCAGAGGAATGTTTTCCGCTCAAAAGAATTTTCTCGTAAAGTTTCCGGGCGGAACCGGTGGTTCCCACCCCCTTGACGCGGACTGAGTCACGATGTTTACTCAGATAACTCACCACTTTCTTCAGACTGGCTTCGGGGTCCCCGTGTGTTTTGATATAGAGTTTGTCCAGCAGTTTGCCGGTGTTCACATCGACCAGTGCACCCTTCGTTGTGGTGCTGCCGCCGTCGATGCCTAGGACGACTTCAGGTGTTTCCGCCGAAGAATCCGGCGGGGTATCCTCCGTGATATGGACGCGGTCTTTTGCGTTGTAAAGCGGCTCTGCGAACTGGCGTTGCTGCCGTCCATGCTGCTGTATCTCGTTGAGCTGATCGGCGGTAAATACGGTATCGTTGTCTTGGTCCAGCCCGATCGCAGCCGCCCCGATGGCGCCGACGTTGAAATGCTGTTCCGGACGCACGATCTGTACGTCGAGGAATCCTTCCAGCGCCTGCCAGACCAGGCCGTTTGCAATCACGCCGCCTGTGGCGATCACGTGCTCGGCATCCAGGGTTTCATTCCCCAGAACGTCGATCCTGTAGTTCCTGGCAACGGTGTTGAACAGTCCCGCAAGGTTATCCGGGCGCTTAACACCTTCATTCTGTTTGTGGATAAGGTCGGATTGGACCACTACGCCGCAACGGGCAAGGAATTCACTGGGATCGGTAGACTTGCAGGCTTCCTCGTGCGCATTCTGCAACATAACTTCTTCGTTGTGCTGCATCCTCTGTACGTTTCGGATTCGGGCTTGTTCTTTTTCAGCGTCTGACAGTTCGTACGTGTTCTCAAGTTCCGGCGGTTCGAGTTCTCCCTGGAAAAGTCGACGGCATTGTTTCTGGATAAGGGTTCCTGTACCGCTGCCGCATTTTGAACCGGCCTTCCATTCCTGAATGACTTTCTTCCCGTTAAGTTCCCGTAGGCTGAAAAAATAAGCATCTTTGGCGCCGATATGCAGTACGCTGCGCACGTTCGGGTATATAATGCCCGCTCCTTTCGGGATCGTTATGCTGTCGTACGCATACGTCAGATTCGGAATAACATCAGGGTACGACTCTGCACCGCTTCCGGTAAACGCTGTATTCCGGATGTTTTCAGGGTCGATCTGTTGAGTGATATCCTGCCATGCTTGGCGAATAGCGCCGATGGGATTGGCGAAATGCATAATCGGTTTCGGTGCATATACGATGTTCCGCTGTGTGTCAAGAACGGCGTAATGCACTGCGCTGCTTCCGATATCGAAACCCGTGTAGTATGTCGTATCCATAAGCCGGCGCAAAAGTCTCTCTGTTTTCGGTTCCGGGGTTCTCCATGGAGGTAAGCGGCGAGGGCGCACAGTTGTACGGTGCGTCCTCGCTGCATGATGCACCGCCGAAAAGTTGTGTTTACCCCGTCCCCTGTCTTTTACTTCTAAATGCGGTGCAACCTCAATGGATTATTGGAAATATAATACAGATAATGGAAAGGAAAAGAGTCGCAAGCTCCGTCGGAACTTGATATCCTCTGGATTGCCGGGGAGGTGTTCCCCTGCAGGCGGGATAAACGTGAACGTCCGCATACGAGCCAACCCGCCGGGCGGCGGAGCCGCCCTGACACCCCGCGGCGAGACTTTGTCTCCGGTATGTTCCGGCCTTTTTGCGGTACTCCTCTCTATGCACGCCGCCCGGCGGTTTGGCTTTATCACCCGTATCACACTTGACGCGACTGCCGGCGGGTGGTCCTTCACCGGATAAAACAGCATGGGCTTTGCTGTGCGTTCTTGATCGAAATCGAAATCGCTATCGAAATCGGAATGCCG
>CAJXKU010000188.1 GCA_913055945.1 uncultured Lentisphaerota bacterium
TGTCGTACTCCTCTGCCATTTTTGACATAACCTGTCTCGCCAGCATTACATACTGAAAATTTTTATGGTACTTTTTACAACTGCCGCTTTACTTTCCGCCCTCTTTCAGCGCGAGTAGTCGCTTACTGCGTCATGCGCTGCACTTCTGCAAGGTTTTGCGGCATCTCGTAAATGTGTATAGATCGGCCTGCGTACGCCAAAGGCTCCTTTTCCCGTCGCAAATACTGAATAAGCGGCACATCACGGTACAGATAGTAGTTCGTTACGCTGACAGCAATATAGCGCGGCAGCGGTTTTTCTCCCCACGGCACACGTTCAACCCCGTAGGCTTTCAACGGCGCTGTGCCATAGTACAGCACATACATACGGGGGTAGTCGTGAGCTTTCTGCCATCGCTTCAGAGCGGGCAGATCCTGCCCCCAGTCGATGTTCGAGGCCGCCAGATACTGCCATCCGTCATCCGGACCACCTGCCAGCGTATTGAAATAACTCAAATAATGCGGAAATATACATACACTGCCGGCCAAATACCAAGCCAGTCCCGCAGCAGCAGAGAGGGCCAACCGTCTTTCCCGCCAGACATTGCGAAATCTGTACAACACCGCTGCCGCCATTATGAAAAAGAATGGCCAAACGGGCAGAATATAGCGTATCCCCAACTGCCGATAGGCCAATACACTGAAGTTCAGGAAAAGCACTGCGGCCGGCACCCCGTAAACCCACAACAGCGACCAATCCAATCTTCGCCGCATTCGGACACAGAGGACCGCTCCAGCCCCCAGAATGAATAAGAACGGCAGCGGCGTTTTCAGCAGCACAGCAACAACGTAGTAATGCCACCACGTTTCTCCCTCCGGGTAATACTCTCCCAGAAAAATGTTGGGCAAGCCCTGTTCATTATGATATGCAACAATATCAAACCCTTTGATGTACCCCTTCGGTAAAGGCATCGGGATGTCTGAAACAAGAGGGATAGACGCAATTTTCCCCATCATGCTGCTCCTGAGTTCCAGCGAATCAAGACTTGCACCTGTCCCCCGGAAGCTGTATGCCGTATTCAGCATGAGTAAGGCAACCAGAAAAGCCGGCAGACTCCAGAGAGCCACCGTTCTCCCCGACACTGCCGGACGACGAAAAGCGTAAAATCCCAGTACCTGCACCAGGTAGACGCACAGGATCAGCACGCCCGTGAACTTGCTCAACAGCAACGCACCTATACTTCCGCCCAGAATGAGGCTGGTCCTGAGGCTCTGTTTCTTCAGAAACTGATGCGTGGCACCCGCACATGCCAGAAATAAAAACGCCGTGGCCATATCCGCCGTAGTCAGTCTGGCATGTGCCATCATATTCGGAGACAATGCCAAGCCCCAGAGCACTATACGACCGACCCGTGCCCCCCATAGCGGGCACACCAAACGGTACAGAAGATAGCCCAGCGCACAGGTCACCAATATCGGCATAAGTCGGCAAAGGAATATCAACAGGCGGAACTGCGGACAGTTAAACACCATCTCGTTCGCCTGCCGGAAGCCCTCCCCCATGCTGTAAGAGTAAAATACACTGGACGGTACTTTGGAAAACTTGCCTTCCCCCCATAAGAGGGTCGGCAGCGCGTAGATCGCCTTTATTAAGGGTGGGTTCTCCGCATTAAAACGAGTGTCGCCTGTCCGCAGATAATAGCCGCCCGAAGCCAGAAACACAGGCTCATCGAACGTTGCGGATTTTTGGGCTGCACTCCCCGCAGCGAGGGCGACCAGAACCACCAACGGCAGCCATCCGTTCAGCAAAAACCGTTCGGCGATTCCGACCCACCGCCGCCACACTTCTTGTTCGTTATGTTCCACCGCCTTCGCCATGGTATTCAGCTGTATAGTAACTCCGGAGGACCTAGCTCGCTTTGTTCACAATACGTACAAACAATAACTTAAATCAGGCGGTACACTTGTTCTCTTAGCCCGGATTTCACAGATTGATTAGCGAACCTGAGGGCGGGGGGTGCACAAAACTGGATTCGCAGTGATCAGGGTTCATGTTAATGTAAGGTGGGGCGCTACGCGACTGAACAAATCCGCCGGCGTAGCAAACAACACCAAGATTTTGTACTGACGGAACGCCGTGATTATCCTCAGTGAATGTAACGTTGTTTCTGTACGAACCCTAAACAAAGAGGAGACAAGAGAATGGCTGAATGCATCTTCTGCAACATCGTCGAAGGCCGGATTCCTTCGGCAGAAATTCTGAGTGACGAAACAGCCTATGCATTTCTGGATATCAACCCCCTGGCCGAAGGTCACGTACTGCTGATTCCGCGCACGCATTACGAAACCATCGACGAAATGCCCGGAGATGAAGCATCGCGGGTTATGAAACACGTCCCCTCACTTGTCAAGGCGGTACAGGCTGCTACGGACTGCGATGGTGTCAATGTCCTTCAGAACAACGGCCGGACCGCGCACCAGCTTATCCCCCACGTCCACGTCCACATCATTCCCCGGTATGAACAGGATGAGTTCCATTTCAACTGGCCGGCCGAAAGTTATCCTGAAGGCAGGATGGAAGAAGTGCAGAACAAGATCCGGAAGCATTTCTGACGCAGGATATAAGCTGTAACTAACACCGTCAGAAACAGCTTCATAAGAAATAAAACTGGAGCCAATGAGGGGACTCGAACCCCTGACCTGCTCATTACGAGTGAGCTGCTCTTCCACTGAGCTACATTGGCCCGGAACTGCGTTCAGCGGTTCAAACTCCGTTTAGGCACTGCGTTCAGCATGTCGGCAACATCCATGTGTATTTGCAACGCCCAATGCAATTGCTGGACACAATGCCTGCGTTCAGCAAACTGCGTTTAGCCTCTCCGTAGCATTCACGAGCTTTTTGTCGCGCTGCACGCAGTGCGTGTCTTCAGCGTGCCAGTACACACAAGCGCAACGATGATACCCACTGCCCCGCCGCGTGCTCGACCCGAGGCACCTGTTCCCCGGTACTCCTGACTGCAGTCGTAAGATAACCCCTTTGCTCCACGATTCAACCACTTCCTCTCAGACGCGAATCTCGATTTTCCTGCTTTTGAAACATTTTTTCGACGCGCCGAGGTTGACAGTGGACCATTTTGGGTGTATATGGTACTATATGGACCAATTTGGAACAACAACCTTCTCCGGACAAGAAAAATGTCTTGTCGATAAAAGTGGACGCGTCAAGCTTCCGACTCGCTTCACCGAGGCATTCAAGGCTTCAGATCATACGGTGGTGGCCCATTGCCTTTCGGAAGGCGCCCTCGCGCTATATCCGCTCTCTGTGTGGCAGCAGATGCGTCAAGCGGAACCACGGCCTGCACCAAAAGCGGCCGAGAGCATCGTCTTTAGACGCCAACTGCGCCGTTTCGGGGCATTGAGTCAACAACAACAAATCACCAATCAGGGGCGAGTTACGATTCCTCCAGCCTTCAGGGAAATGACAAAGTTGGACCCCGGCACGGAGGCGTACCTTGTCGGTGCCGAAATCGGCCTGGAAGTATGGAACGCCGAACGGTGGGAGCAAGAACTCAAAACATTACAGGAGCACGAACAGGAAAAGGCCCAGGCAGAGATGGCCGCAGATGTCATGAAAGAACGACAAGATCATTCCCGGACAGAAACAACCTGAGAAAGAAAGGATGGATCATGAAACAGGAAGGTTCCGTAAGAAATATAAAAAGCAAATCGTTGTTTGTGGCTTTCACCTTCCTTATTCTGGTCATGATGGGAGCCGGTGCAAAAGACCTTACCCGTGACGTCCTGCTTCACCAGAAGAACGCAACTTCTGCCTATGATCGCAGTGTAGAACGGTGGGTATCGCAGATCACTACAGAACTTCCGGAGCGGAATCGCCGGAAGTGGCAGCGGTTTGTCCGGGAAAGACCTGGAATCCTCATCAAGGCCTGTTCCAGAGAAAATAATGAAGTGGCGGATACCGATTCAGATTTATAGAAACATTAAACAGAAGCTGCAGGGTATCGAAAGATTCCCCCCTTCAAACCATGGACGTGTGCTGCTATTGCTCGGGGTAATGCTGTTCTGGCTTTGTATTAGCTTCATTCGGTTAACAGACCTGATGCTTCTGGAAAATCCCCGCGCAAAAAACGAGTTTCTGGAAAAAGAAGACTGGGTGGAGGGGAAAATTCCACCCTTGCGAGGTCGCATTCTCGACAGGAACGGTACGCCCCTGGCCAAGTCAGTCAGGCAAGTAACGCTTCAATGGGATGTTCCACCGGACAGAACGACCGCTTTACGACAACTTCAGAAGTTGAAAGCCAATTCCCCGGCACCAATTTCCGTCAATCCGCAGGGAGTCGTTCAAAATCTGGGAACAGAACTCGCTCTTAACACCTCACCGGATCCAATCGACGTAAAAAAACTGATACCTTTCTGCAAAGATCATCCACGAGTTCGCTTGACATCCCGCTTCGTCCGAAAGTACTATCCGGATAACAACATACAGAATATCCTCGGGAACGTAAAGCGAAAGAAAGGTATAACAGTGGGGGTCTCCGGGATTGAAAAAAGACACGACACTTTATTGCGGGGCTGCCCGGGCGTATACCGTGTCAAACTCAACGACAAAGGCGAATGGATCGAAGACACCTGGAAGAAAATAACCGAACTCAGAGCTGGCTACGATGTATACATCCCCCTGGACGTTAAACGCGCCGAGCTTATTAAAAGAAAATAACTTTACCCCCTGGTTCAAAATCATATGGAACATAGCATTTCTCTCAGCAATACGTCATTCCGTCCGCGAATCACCGGCGTTGGAATACTGGCGATTGCCTTGAGCATCTGGGGCTGTATCGCCATCTACAATGCAACTTCTGATGTCCAGCCTTCATACCTTTTTACAGCAAAACAACTGGCCTGGCTTCCCGTGGGGATCGCGGTACTGGTCATTCTTACATCCCTGAACCCGCAACTATTCAGACGGGGGGCCATTCCCGCCGCTTTAATCATGTACATTACCCTCTGGCTAGTACTGTATTACGGTGTCCAGGTTAACGGCATGCGAGGTTGGTTCAACTTTTTCGGCATTTTTCTTCAGCCGAGCGAGATTGGCAAGCCCATTTTTGTTCTGCTCATCGCAGCCGTGTTCGCAGAAGGGCAAAGACGACAGATGAACTGGCCGAAAGCGTTTGTAATCCTCCTGGCTGTACTGGGCGGATGGCTGATCCCCATTGCGCTCCAACCGGATTTCGGCGCGATTTTATTATACACAGCTGTATTCCTCGGCATATGCTGGTGCGTGGGGTGCCCCGCCCGTTATATAGGAGGAACGGCGGTCTTGACGAGCATTCTCGGATACTTCATTGTCAGATGGACCCCGTATGTCTGGGAACGTTTTTACGCTTTTCTCAACCCTCAAGACTATCCTCAGACCGCCGGTTGGCACGTTATGCAGTTCCAGAACGTAATCACTTCGGGAGATCTGACCGGAAACACATTTACTGTATGGTCCGACGCATCTTCATTTCTTCCGGTCGCATACAGCGATTCGATTTTCGCCTGCACCGCGGGATCTTTCGGCTATATCGGAGTAGTACCTCTTATCATTCTCCTCGGCGGATGGCTCACTTACGGCTTTTGGCAAACACTCTCTACGGAAAACATCTTCAGAAAAACAGTCCTCGCAGGGTGCACATTGATGCTTGGTATACAAGCTCTGCTGCATTTAAGTATCAATCTGGGACTGTTCCCCGTGACCGGACTGACCCTCCCCCTTATAAGCTATGGCGGTAGCTCGCTTGTTGCCACGATGGCCACCGTGGGAATCCTCGAGGCCGCCGCTTATAGAACACAGGCCGACGACAGGCAATGATCCACCATTTTCTTTGGAGATGAATTCATTCAATAGAAACACCTCGCCTCGCATTCAAATGCTCCGGTTATCCCTACCCCCCTAATATCCCCCAAAAACGGAAAGGAAACTCGCTTGAAAATTGCTCACTCGCGTCCATATTACAATATCCGCATAGGCTCGGGTAAAGAGCAGGCAACCAAGACTGATGTATCCAGTGACCTTCGGGGTATACCGAATAATCCTACAATACGCAGGATAAAGCATAAGGAGAGGAGAGTGCTATGTCGTTGCATCCTTCATTAAAAAGCAGAGCCGGCGTTCAGAAAAAACGCAGTGTCCTTAAACGCCACGAGCGCATAGACCTTCTGAAAAAGAAAGGCTACTATAAGGAAGGCCAGCGCGTCTGGGGGCTTCCCAAAACCAAACCTGAGTGAGCAAACGTCCCGGCACGCTTCCCTCCGCTTTAAGCCACTTGCCAATACGCGCGCGTTCAGAACGGTAGATCTGGCGCGGAAGGCCGAATGGTGTCATCAGAATGAGGCACTTGTATGGCGGAACTTCCTTCAGTCTGTTAGACGAGTACTTTGATAAGTATCCACTGCTTTACGTACGAGTAAGCCGAAAGCCTGTTCGGTGATCAGTATACTGATGTGAACCATTTTGGGCGTGCGGCGGCCCATCCCGATCGCCGCTTTGGCACCCCAAAGCCCGGTTCGGCTTTTCGCATCGCAAAAAAATATCCAGAGATCGGCGTCGTCGATCACCACATGTACGACAGCCGCAAGGCTGTCTTTGGACTGCGCTACGTTTTATGTAGCGCTTTGGAACTG
>CAJXKU010000189.1 GCA_913055945.1 uncultured Lentisphaerota bacterium
GCTTTCCATTTGTCGGTTCCCGGTACTTTCTGCGGCTCTGCACTCGATGCTGAATCGGCGTGTTTCGGTTCGTAGAAGTCATTGCCGTAATCGAGGGCTTTTTTGTAATGTTGGATTGACTTGCCAAACGCGTTTGTGTCCAGGTAAATCTTCGCCCTCGCGGCGAGCACCCGGCAGCGGGCTGTCCCTTCCGTATGTTCTTCCGCGTAGCGTGTTCGTTTGCGACTTTCGCGGATGCGCCCATCAGCAGCCAAACACTGCGTGTAGCTTATCCAACAACGCATCTTCATTCCGTTCAGGTTCGTTTTATCGTAGGAAGAGAAGTCCTCCACCACTTCGGCTGCATCCGGGAGGTTTCCGGTTTTGCGGTAATGAGCGGACAGCACCGCGCGGGCGGCGTTCTTTACCCTGGACGCCGCATCCCGATCACGGATCAACCGCCGCAGGCGACGGGTAACTTTGCGGATTTTTACACCGTTCTCATTCCGGCGCGCTTCGCCCAGTTCCCGTCGCAGTTCACCGACTTTATCCGGCCACAGTGCGTGCTCCGCGGACGCATTCCCCGGAACACTCGGGGTTGCTGCGACAACCGCGGCCAAGGCGACGGGGATGCAGAGCAGAATCTGTTCCGTTTTCGTTATGAATTTTCTATACATCCGGATTTGATTTTCCTGACGTAATGTTCTCTCATTCAAAGTCGGTTAAATTGCGCACAGTTCCTGTGCTCAAATAAGAGTCCATACTTTAATTGCCGTTAAAATATGTGCAACTTTTTTGGGTGAAACTTTCTAAAAGACGTCCTTTCCCCCAATAAAATCACCCTACGATGTCCTGTGAGGTTCGAAAAACAAACGAATGGGGTTATTTTATGTGGCTATATGAATGGAGTGATTACGAATACTTCGAAAACAGCCGCCAGTCTATCTTCAGGCTCGCGGGGACGCTCGCCCTCCAGTTAAAATCAAGGCCGAACGGTCTTACACATACGCCGGACAATTTTCAGTTGAGTAGTAAGTGTTGTAAGTAAGGCACAGAATTTATGAAAAAGCGGCCTCGAAAAAGAAGAAATAACACGGGTTTTCGCGCTGGAATAGCGAAGTTCTCGCGGACCGCCAGATCCTCGCGAAACTCCGGATCAGGGCTGGACGCAGGCACTGCGTGCAGCCTAACAAATACATCCTGGATGTTGATGATATGCTGAATGCAATTCCTGACCCCCCTGTTAATAATAATATGAATAAGGTCAGGTTGAACACTCAGACTGAGGGACGCAGTTCCTTCTCAGGGGGCTAACTCCAAACGGACATTTGGATCAGCCCAGAAGGCCGGGTCTTCGAAAGGTAGTAAGGTGTCGTATAAATCGGCCTCGAAGCAGGCCGCAGTTTCTGCGCGGCAGGGCAAGTCTTCGGCGTCAGGTAAGTTTACGCCGAAAGCGTCTTCGCCTAAGGCTTCGTCTCAAAAGAATAAGTCCGCGCGGGCGTCCAAATCACGGCCGAACGCTGTTCGTTCAGCGCGCGGCCGCGGACGGACCGGGCGCGGCGCAAATCATAGGGACGGGACGCGTTAACCATTGTATCGGATATACCATAGCATGCATGGTGAGGCAAAATGTCCAATTAAGGGAGGCATGTTGTTTTCGAGAGGGGGTAATAAAGACGGCGAAGATGGGAAGATTCTCACTTTGGCAGCTTATTCAATAGGAATGTAGCGCGGTTCAGGACACAATCCGGACGGCAACTGAGGATTCTTAGCTCAATTCAACTACACTTGCTGATTGACATAAATATGAGTGAACCACAAATAGCACAAGGAACGCAAAGCCAGAGTCACGAAGCAAGCCAAGTAGTTTTGCTTTGCGTCAGCAATTCTACTGGCGCTCCTCCTATGCCACCGGTGAGCTATCACTTCCCGTGCTCTTCGTGGCTCCGTGCGAGCATAAATATCCATATGTCATTTGTTATCGCGCAGATGAAGTTTATCCCGATTCTGCCTTAAAAGGGAGACATCGGGAGAACTGTGAACCGTGAGCTGTGAGCTGTGTTGTTGAGTTGTTCGTTGGTGAGTTGCTTTGTTGCGGGCCGGGAACGGGGAGCTGTGAATCATGGAACGTGGGATGTAGAATGTGAGATGTGGGATGTGGGATGTGTTGGTACACCACACTGCACGAACCGCTAATCACGCGAATAGACGCGAATAATATCAATACACTGTCAAACGAACCATTTATATCCACTGATCCGCACTGATTGATGTCAATGCAACGGACGTACAACGGACAAATTCTGCGTGCCGCTATTGCCGAAGGGATTCGCTTACAAATTCCCGTTTGTAGACGATCTTTCGGCAATGCGGCGGAGCTCTGCGGTGCAGAGCTCGTATCCTGCGATACCACGCAGAATCCTCTCTGGCTCTCTCCTTAGGCTTTCTTGGCGGCTCTGCGACTTGGCGGGAGAGCACACATGGATATGCTTAGCGTAAAGCTGCGCAGAATTGGTCTACTGTCCATATTCACGCTATTCGCGGTTCTTTAAAAACCCCAGACACTCTTTAAACGAGACTCTCCTTACACCTTCGTGTTCTTCATGGACTTCGTGGTTAAAAAACCATTGCACGCATAGGAGCATCTCCCCAGATTCTTCCTCGAACACGGAAGTGCGCGCGTGGCGCTGCAGTCACTGGCGGCGGGCGAAATGGAGACATTTTTTCCCGAGCGAGCCGCGCAGATTCGTGCGCTGCGTGATCTGAAGCACACGTCCGAAGAGGTTAAGCACCTGCGCGAGAAGCGGCGCGATGCCCGCTCATCAACCGGTGGTAGCGAACATGCCCCTGAGCCGATAGAGAACGATGCCGAAGCCCGAGGCACACCACCGCCGGACGACGTCCCCTCCTCTTCCGGCAGGACCGGCACCGGCAGCGACCAGGGCGAGGCGCAGGCCACTGACGCCGCAGCCGACGGTTCAAAAACTTCAGGTCGCTCTGAGCGGGAACTCCGGGACGAACAGCCCGCTGTGACCTTCCGTCCCTCTCCGGCGGACACACCACAATCCCTCCAGCCGGTTCTGAAAGCGTTCGCCGACTGGCTGGAAATGCAGCAGCGCCGCGTCGGCGGTCCTATCGTGCAGAAAGCGTACGCCAAAGAGCATGAAAACGGGCGCGTTGCCGTATACCTGGTGACATCATCGATTTTCCGCCGACAGAAGTACGGGCTGCGTTTCCAGCTCGCCGAAGGGATGTGGAAATTCTGGGGCTTCCGCTGTCAAGCCAAAGGCGTAGTGTCGCATCCGCGCAATGCCTATCTTGTCCTGCTGGACGATCAGCATGAGGTTATCGGCGGGTCTGAACCGCAGCAGGCCAACAATATCTGGGTGGCGAAGCCGGACGGTCAAGCCCCCTGAGCCTGAACCACGCATCACGAAATCCACAAGCCCAAAATTAATCGCGGAATTTGCGCAGGGATATACAGTAGACAAGACAATTGAGAATCTGACAATGAATGCTGTCGGGATGCGTCTTGGAAGATCCGCAAAATCGCAGGTAAAAAAGCTGCTGATCGTCCGCTCTTCTCCGCAACCATCAACAAAGGAACAACCCTGATATGTCCCCCTCCCCCACACCCTCCAACATTATCTGGATAACGACCGATCACATGCGTTATGACTGCATCGGTGCGCACGGTAACTCTGCGATGCACACGCCCAACCTTGACAGATTGGTTGAGAACGGCGTCAGCTTTAATCGTTGCTACGCGAACAACCCCGTGTGTATGCCCAGCCGATGTTCATTCATGAGCGGATGCTATCCGCAACAGACAGGGGTCATGACAAACGGTCAGGAGCTGGATCCGGCTTTTTATCCCACGGTCGCCCGCTGTTTCGCGGCAGGCGGCTATCGGACAGCGCAAATCGGAAAACTCCATTTTGAAAATCACGAAGATCATGACCTGGACCCCCGCCCCCGCAACAGTTACGGCTTTCAGGTTTTTCAGCTCAGCGAAGAGCCCGGCTGTTATGAAGACGCCTACCGCACATGGCTGCAGACCGAGTATCCGGACCTTGTGGAGACGTTCACCGTGTTACGGCCTTCATCTCCACAACGGCTTACCGCGGACCAGGAAAGGATGAAAGTCCTCGAGGCCCCGTGGGAGGCCTCTCACAGTGGATGGGTCGCCACTCAGGCCTGTCGGTATTTAGCAACGTGGGCAAGGCGCCCCGAACCCCAATTTCTGCACCTCGGCTTTTACGCGCCACACCCGCCGTTGAATCCCACCTCGGAAATGTTCGCCCCCTACGATCAGGCTGAAGTAATGCCGCTGACGAGGTCGGAAATCGACTGGAATGACCCACAGAAACTTGATCCGGACACCCTCCTTGAATACCGCAGACACTTCTACGCCATGGTAACCGGCGTAGATATGGCAGTGGGCAGAATCTTAACCGAACTGGAAGAGAAAGGTATGCTGGAGGATACGCTCATCGTCTTCTGTTCAGATCACGGCGACACTTGCGGTGACCACGGCAGAGTCGGAAAAGGCCCCGATTACTACGAATCCATTATGCGGGTGCCTCTGATTTTTCACTGGCCGCGCGGTCTTTCGGGCAGTGAAGGCCGAAAAATAGAGGAAAAGATCGAAATGGTGGACGTCCTGCCGACCCTGCTCAACCTGGCAAACCTGTCGGTTCCCGCCGAGATGCAGGGAAACTCGTACGCGGAGGCGTTACGCTCAGGCACCCCCGTACAGGGCCGTGAAGATGTTTATGCTGTTCACGCACCCGGTCATATCATGCTGCGAACAGACCGCTACAAGTACATTCGCTACAACAGAAAAACCGAGCCGAAAGAAGTCCTCTATGACCTGCACCAGGATCCTGACGAATTTGTGAATGTCGTCGAAGACCACGGCTACCAGGATGTCCTCACAAATCTCCGCCATCGGGCCCTTACCCGTACCCTGAACGCATCCGATTCCATACAGCAGGAACGGTTGCGTTTCTGACGTCACAGCAGCGACAGTTTTTTCCTGCACGGCGATCAGGGACCCTCGCAAGACCGGAACAGCAGCGGGAAGGCGACGAAGGAGAAAGAGGTGGAGCGGGTGACGGGAATCGAACCCGCCTAACCAGCTTGGGAAGCTGGGGCATTACCACTATGCTACACCCGCTCTACATGATATAATGTAAACCTTACCTCGGCTCTGGCAAGCCCTTCTCCTACAAGGAAACCGGTTTGTTATAGCTGAATCCAAGAGGCTCAGCATGAACCATGCTATATTCCCTGCACAAAAACAGAACAAACGCATGAGTTCTCCCTATTATGCCGGAAGCCGCAAACACATCTTCACATGCCGGGGGAAGTTCCTCCGAGGGATCGGTTTTCTGTCTCTCGCTCGAAGTACCATTACCCGAACAGCACTCTCTCGAGGAATTCATCCACGCCCTCGGCTTGGACCAATATTCCTCCGAGACGAATACAGCCAACGGCACCGCAGTTTTATCTCTGTACCGTACACAAAAAAGCGAACTCGAAGAAACGAAACAATACCTGCAGGATCGCTTTGAGGACTGGGTCAATCTTCTCAACGGCACATACCCGACGATAAGCGAAAAAGTTATTCGGAAAAAGGACTGGTCCGAGAGCTGGAAAGAGCACTTTCACGCTTTTAAAGCCACGGACAGGCTTGTCATTAAGCCGAGTTGGGAACAATACGAGTCAAAAGATGGAGAAATTGTTATCGAAATTGACCCGGGCATGAGTTTCGGCACCGGGTACCACGGCACCACTCTTGCCTGTCTCGAATTTATAGACCGCATAAGCCAAATCTATCCCGGGACGTCATTTCTGGATGCGGGTTGCGGCTCAGGGATCCTCGCCCTCGCAGCCGTTAAATTGGGGTTCACCCCTGTTCACCTGTTCGATAATGATCGCCGGGCAACAAAGATCGCCCGGCAGCATATGCACACCGCGGATACCTCCCAAACGGTAAATATCAGCACCGCTGAGTTAGAAGATTACCAGCCGCCTTTCCCTTTCCATGTGGTGGTTGCAAATATTCTTGCGCCTGTTCTGCTGGAAAACGCCGAAAACCTCACTCAAACGGTGCAACCCGCAGAGAACCCGCCGGCATATCTTATTCTGTCCGGTATCCAAACCGAAAAATACCCCGACGTCCGGGAACGATTTCAAGATCTGGGCTTTACGGAAAAGGATGTTCGAACCATTGCCGAGTGGACAAGCGGCTGGTTCGAGCGCCGGGATTGATGGCTATACGCGTGGCGTGAGTTGCAGTTTTTCGCGGTACACCGCTGGACAGAAAGGTAAAAGATTTTATACGTGATGTCTGGCCCATAGATATTCAGCCGTTGAACCTTTTCGGTCAACGATAGCGGCGACGATAGCAAAGACGATTAAAATTCGTACTCGTGATCTGCCCTCGTCGGCCGTTCTCGTCACGCCGCTTCAGATACCGAGCCTTGAGCGCCGGCCAACGTCCGAAGACTCTTGCGTAATTCTATGATCGAGGGCCAACGGCCCTACAGAACTTAAACTCACGTTATGTTGCGTGAGTGAGCACTAGAAGTCTCATACGAGCCAACCCGCCGGGCGGCGCAGCCGCCCTGACACCCCGCGGCGAGACGTTGTCTCCGGTATGTTCCGGCCTT
>CAJXKU010000190.1 GCA_913055945.1 uncultured Lentisphaerota bacterium
GCCGTCGCCGACCTCAACAGCGCGGGCGGCCCGCTCGGGCGGCCCGTCGAACTCACGGTCGAGAAGACCGACGGCACTCCCGAAGAGACGAAGGCGGCGTTCGACTCGGAGATGTTCTTCCTGCGTTATTGAAAATCGGCATTTCTGCGGGCGTAGCGACAGCTGTTGTAGCAACGGTGTTTCATTTTTTGGGTCCAGTCTTTGCGGGAGATACGATCGTGCTGGCGTTGTTCCGCCTTCTTATTCCTTTGGTCTGTGGTGTCCTCATTTACCTGGGGCTTGCTTTCAGTCTCGGTTGCGGGGAAATACGGGAACTGTTCTCAAGTTTGTGCCGGCGTGAGGGCGATGAGGAGGACGAAACGGCCGGCTGAAAAAAGGAATAACGAACGTTGAGGTGTATTTACGAATCCCGGGGTTGGGTTGGCCCTGTTTGCCGCTTACGAACCGGCGTCCTGTTGATGAGCCTGATTCTCGTCGCCGGGCATAATTCCTCGTTTTGAACCGGCGACGAATTCAGCTATGTGAACGGCTTCCGGGACAGCGGCGTGATCCTGCTGGATTTTTTCCACCGCTGTACGGCGATTGTTGCCGTTAAAGTAGAGTTCCCGGACCGCCTGACGGATGCTGTTGCGCGTCCCGGTGGAGAATTTTGCGCGTCGCAGTCCCACACTGTTGGGGCCTTTGACATAGCCGAGGACGACCATGCAGTAAGGCGGTACGTCCTGTGGAATGCGACCTCCGCCGCCGAGCATTGCTCTGGTCCCGATCCGGACGAATTGGTGAACAAGTAAACCGCCGCTTAAGAAGGCATGTTCGGCAATCTCCACATAGCCGCTCAGTAATGTGGAGTTTGCGACAACGACGTTATCCCCGATATCACAATTATGCCCTACGTGGGCAAAGCCCATGAGCATGACGTTGTTGCCGATTTTCGTCGTGCTTCCCTCCGCTGTCCCGCGGTGGATGGTGACGTATTCACGGATGACGCAGTCGTGACCGATTTGGGTGTAAGTGTCGCTTTCCGGCGTGAAGTTCAGGTCCTGTGGTTCATCTCCGATAACTGCGCCTGCGTGGATGTGAGTGTTGCTTCCGATCGTGGTGTTGCCCGTGATGTGGACATGCGGGCCTATACGGCAGCCGTCGGCGATGGTGACATTACCGTCGATAACCGTGTAGGGGGCGATCCGGATGTTCTCGCCTAAAGAGACGTTTTCACCGATAATTGCTGTGGCGTGGATAGGCGTGTCGTTTGATTGTGTCATTATTATTCCGTGGCTCTTTTATCTGAGGGAAGGACCTGGACGCGCCGTTTTTTGCCGATGCGAAGCAGAATCCGTTCGTTCTGCATGTCCTGCATATCGACGGTGCGTTTATCGTCTTCGACCCGCGTATTGTTTATATAGACGCCGCCGCTCTTAATCAATCGGCGGACTTCGCTGTTGGATGAAGCGAGACCGGCATCTTTTACCAGCTTTACGACCGGGACACCTTGTACCAGTGCTGAGGCCGGAATTTCGTGCGTCGGAAGATCGCCTGCGGCAGATGTCTTGGTGGGGATTGAGGCTATTTCGCTGGAGGTGGAGATCCTGTTTTCGGGGTCGGCGAAGCCGAATTCCTTCCCCGCTGTCAGGTATGCCTGCTTTGCTTCGTCTTCTCCGTGAGCCAGTTTGGTAGCTTCATACGCCAGGATCTCTTTAGCCCGATTTATGGCCGGAGGCTCCAGCGCACTCAGTTGTTTTACTTCGTCCATAGGCAACTGCGTGAAGTAGCTGAGGAGTTTATACACGTCTGCATCTGCCGCGTTTCGCCAGAATTGGAAATATTGGTAGGCGCTTGTGTAGGCTTTGTCCAGCCATACGGTGCCTTCCGCTGTCTTTCCGAATTTGCCGCCGTCTGCTTTCAGCAGCAGGGGGAACGTGATCCCGTAGGCATCTGTATTCAGCGTTCGACGGATGAGCTCCGTGCCGGTCACAATGTTACCCCATTGGTCCTGGCCGCCGATTTGTAGTTTGCAGTCCTGCTTTTCTCTGAGTTCGGCGAAATCGTAAGCTTGAAGCAGCATGTAATTGAATTCCAGAAAAGAGAGTCCGCCTGTCGCTAAACGGGATTTTACCGATTCTGCGGCCAGCATCTTATTTACGCTGAGGTGTGGCCCCACGCTTCTCAGAAAATCGATGTAATTGAGGTCTGCCAGCCAGTCTGCATTGTTCAGCAGAAATCCGCTCTGTTCATCCCGGAGTTGCAGGAAACGTTCGAGCTGGCGCTGGATGGACCGGGCGTTGTCGTCGACTTGTGCCCGGGTCATGATCGGGCGTTCTTCCGTTTTGCCGGCGGGGTCGCCGATCATGGCGGTGGCGCCGCCCACGACCGCTATGGCGCGATGACCGTACTGTTGGAGCCAGCGCATTGCCATAATCGGCAGCAGGTGTCCCACGTGCAGACTCGGTGCCGTGGGGTCAAACCCGGCGTAAAAGGTCACTTTCTCCCTGGCCAAAATATCGTCCAGGCCCGAAGCATCGGTGCACTGGTAGATAAAACCGCGTTCTTCGAGTATGTCATAAACATTCATCGTTATCAGGCATTCTTCATTACTGCTTCGAGTTCGTGGGCAAAACGCTGATTCTGTTCCATTGTCCCGAAACTGACGCGGATATACTCATCAAGTCCGTAACCGCCCATCGGCCGAACGATAACGCCGCGTTCCAGCAGGCGGTTGCTGACTTCTTCACCATCCTCCACATTGACCAGGATGAAATTGGTAAAAGCCGGCACGTAGTCAATGCCCAGTTCTGAAAAGCGGTTCTCCAGATAGGTCTTGCTTTCACGGCAAAGGTGACGGCTTCTCCTGAGGAAGGCCTGGTCATCAAGTGCGGCGGTTGCCGCAGCCTGGGCCATCCTGTTGACATTGAAAGGCTGGCGCGGTTGCTGTAGGGCATCGATCAAGGGTTTTGGCCCCATCCCGTATCCTACACGCAAACCGGCTAAGCCGTAAGCCTTGCTGAATGAGCGCAGGATGATGCAGTTGTTCTTGTCCCGGATGAGTTCCAGGGTTCGCGGCATGCGGCTTAGGCAGAGTTCCGCGTATGCTTCGTCGAACACAACGAGTACGTCGTCGGGAACGTTGTGGAGAAAACGTCGTATTTCGGGCTGGCGTATAAGTGTGCCTGTGGGGTTGTTCGGGTTGCATACAAAAACAACAGATGTGGTTTCATCGATCATGTCTGTCATGGCGCGGAGGTCATGCCCGAGGCCTTTCGTTGTGGGGGTTTCTCTGGTCTCGCTGCCGAACATGCGAGCGATAATTTTGTAGATGGCAAAGGCATGAGCAGAGGTGACAATTGAGCGGTCGGATCCCATGAAGCAGTGCCCGATGAACTCGATGATTTCATTCGAACCGGAGCCTATGACGAACTGCTCGGGCGGCAGGTCATGTTTGCGCGCAAGCTTCCGGCGTAGGTTGTGTGCTCCGCCGTCGGGATAGAGGTGCATCTCCGAGGCAGTCTCTTTTATGGCCCGTTTGGCTTTTCGTGATACCCCTAGCGGATTTTCGTTTGATGCTAATTTTATAATGGAGGCCGGGTCGAGGTTAAGTTCCCGTGCAACGGTTTCTATGGGGCGCCCGGGCGAATATGGCGTGAGTGAGGCCACATCGCAATTCAGCCATTTCAGAGCTGGAGATTCAGTTGTTTGCATATTGGATTCGATGACCTGATTCCGTTAAAAATTCTGCCGGCAGACATCACGTGGTACCGTGAGAGGTTACGCCTTTTGCGGCCGGGAAGTTTTCGCTTTACCGGGAGCGGCAAAACGGTCGAGAGCTTCGCCTTTATGACATGGGAGCCGCTCCTCTGGGGTAACTTCCCAAAATTCTTGTAAACTGGCACTGCTCCTTAAGTTCTTCAATCGCTTCGCGTACATAGGGCTCAGTAAAGTGGCCGGAAAAGTCGATAAAAAAGTTGTAATCCCAGCTTCGCCTTCTGGAGGGGCGACTTTCGATCATGCTCAGGTTGATGCCGTTATGCCTGAAGGGGAGTAATGAGTCGTAAAGCGCGCCTACCCGGTCTTTGACGGCGAAAAGCATGGAGGTCTTGTCGTCGCCGGTCGGCTCAGAATCCTGGGTTCCCAGGACAAGAAAACGCGTGGTGTTCTGTGAGAAATCTTCAATATTGGTGGCTGAGATGTTTAAACTGTGTCGTTCTGCCGCCAGCTTACTGGCGATTGCGCCGGCATTCTTTTCGTTTTTACACCGTTCTGTTGCTTCCACCGTACTGGCAACCTCAATAAGGTCGGCGTGGTGCAGATTCTCCTGCAGCCATCTCCTGCATTGCGCGAAGACTTGAGGATGACTGTAGACCACGGTCAATTCGTCCAGATCACAGTTAGAAAGAAGATTGTGGTGAATGTTTATGTTGACCTCTGCGCAGATACTGACGGAAGTATCGGTAAACATGTCCAGGGTGTGGGTGACGGCGCCCTCTGTGGAATTTTCCACTGGTACAACCCCATAGGTGACGTTTCCGCGCATGACTGCGTCGAATACGTCCGCTATGGTTTTCTGCGGAGATTGCTCTACGCTGTGTCCGAATTTCGCCAGCGTGGCCTGGTGGGTAAAGGTGTTCTCGGGGCCAAGATAGGCTACGGTTACGGGTTCAGTGAGTCGGATAGCGCCGGATATAACTTCCCGAAATACTGCCGCGATTGTTTCGTTCTTGGCGGGACCCTGATTCTGTTGCAGGATACGCTTCTGCAAAGCGGCCTGCGCGGCTGGTGTAAAATACGGTTCGTGAGCCTCGTTTTCTGAGGCTGGGGTCGCGTACTTTTGGAGCAACTCATAACGCCGATTTATGTCGGCGAGAAGCTGCTCGTCAACTTTCCGGATTTCCTGCTCTAAGCTGTTGAGGTCGTCATCCATGTTCATACGTGCCAAGAACTGCGGAACTGCGTCAGCAAACTGCGTTTAGCAAACTGCGTTTAGCCTATCGTTAAGACGGATGGTGTTTTTGTCAAGCTGGACGCGCCACGGTGTCCACATCCATGATGTTTCTGTTTTAAAAGCTCTGTCTAATTGGTCGACATTCAGACAGAAAGCTCGAAGCTGCGGCATGTCCTTCGAGTATGTCGAAGAAAAAGCTCCGTTCTACGCGACGATTCGTCGTTAAACCGTTGAGCAGGCATGCAGGTCTAGGTTCACCGATCGCTTAAAACGATTTCAGCAGCTTGCTGTTCCGGCGTAAGAAGTTTGCTTCGGTTATTTGTCCGCGGTTTTAATATCTTTAACGACCAATCGGGTCAGATCCTGACGGTGGCCTTGTCGACGACGGTACCTTTTCTTCGGCTTCATTTTGAAGACGGAGAGCTTCGGCCCGCGGAAGTGTTTCTCTACATCGCATTCAATTGTTGTGTTTGTCAGGGTAGGGGTGCCGACATGAGTACTTCCGTCGTCTTGTTTAAGAAACAAGGCGTTTTCCGTCAAGGAAATGGTGTCACCGGGCTCTGCGTCACTGACGCGATCTACATCTATCACAGTGCCCGGCTGGACTTTATACTGGTTGCCGCTTGTCTTTATAATAGCATACATAAGTTTATCTCCTTGCCTGCTCGCTGTTCAGAATTTTTTGCCAAGACGTTGGTGACTAGGTTTGTGTACAATTGCGTTCTGAAGTGTCTGGTATAATTTATACACGAAAATAATAATTTACATCGAATTACGCTAAGTGCAAGAACTGACGTGGGGTTCAGAAAAGGGCCACTTCTCGTTTTTCTGTCTATCTCGCGAGCAACACAACCCGTGCGATGTACTTGAGTTCTGGGGATCAAAGGTCAGTGCAAAGCTTATCGGGCCACAAGGGCTGAATGGGCGAACGGAGAAATATTGTTCGGAAGCCGGCTTTTTTTAAACCGCCAGGCAGTTTGACGAATCACTTCAGTAGCATCACCCGATCCAGGTGTATGTTAAGAGCTAAGGAGTTCTATAACTCCGTAAATGATTCGGGATAATACGAAGAGAAGAATGGAGAAAGGGGCGCGTATGCGTATCGAAACGTACAGGTTCGGCTGTATGGTGATCGATGGTACCAGCTATTCTTCGGACCTTATTATTTACCCGGACGGCGAGATTCTCAGTTCATGGTGGCGGCAGAGCGGCCACTCTTTGGTGGAGGATGACATCACGGATCTTATTAAGCAGAAGCCTGCCGCGATCGTTGTCGGTACAGGCGCTCACGGTATCATGAAGCCGGATCAGAGGCTCGTATCGATGCTCGAAGAGCAGAAAGGGGTCGATTTCAAAGCAATCCCCACAGGTGAAGCGGTTGAAGTATTCAATCGAATGGTAGACGAAGGGCGGCGAGTCGGCGGTTGTTTCCATTTGACCTGTTAACGTTCGGAAGCGGCGGAACAGCGTGGGCGGCCATTGAACATTACTTGTGCCGCCGCACCGACGGCGGTGAGCGCCGGAGGTTCTATGGGAAGCGCGCCGCATGCCAAAGATCGGCCTCGACACTTAATAAAGGTCGGGATCTTGCGACTTCGCCGATCATGCAGATTCACGCGTTGCCCATAGAGAGCAGGGACAGTATGTTGCGAAAAAACCGTTCATTAGTGCGCATTACGGTGAAATCTGTAGTTAAACAAGATGTCCACGCAACATAAT
>CAJXKU010000191.1 GCA_913055945.1 uncultured Lentisphaerota bacterium
GATGTGATCAACTTTGCTGGATCCGGTGTCTATGAAGAAAAACTCAGGCAAGCCAAAGAAAAAAGCGGGATGAAGTCAGCTATCGCCTGTGGCCTGGGCAGCATTGACGGACGTACTGTGGCGCTGGGGGCCATGGATTTTCGCTTTATGGGCGCCAGTATGGGCTCAGTCGTAGGGGAAAAAGTAGCGCGTTTGACGGAGCTTTCCGTGGACCGGAGAGTGCCCCTTGTGATCGTGACGGCGAGCGGGGGTGCACGAATGCAGGAGGGACTGATGAGTCTCATGCAGATGGCGAAGACTTCGGGAGGGCTTGCGCTTCACAATGAGGCGGGGCTCCCATACATTGTTGTGATGACGCATCCCACGACCGCAGGGGTCAGTGCCAGTTTCGCTTCGCTGGGTGATGTGATACTTGCTGAGCCGGGTGCTCTTATCGGTTTTGCGGGGCCTCGCGTGATTAAACAGACGACTCAGAGCGAATTGCCGGAAGGATTCCAGACGGCGGAGTTTCTGCAGAGGCACGGTTTCATCGACAGGGTGGTGCGGAGGCATGATTTGCGCAGGGAACTTTCGCTGTTAATGGAGTACGTGTGGGAGGCGCCAGCAGTAAAGAAGAAGGAGTAACGTAATGATTTTGTGCCGTTGCCGCTGTCTTCAGGTCCCGTACAGCGGGAGATTGTGAACCGAGTCAGATGGGGAACCAAGCAGCTCTAAGCAAGACTCCCGCGTGTACGGATTCGCTTGAGACAGCCGGTAACGGCACTCTTTTAATCCTCCGGAAATCCGCGCACGCGCATATGGCCATGTTCGCGTTGTCTGTGCGGGCGAAATTGCCCAGGCGGCGCGGGTCCGGTTTTACCCTGTTTGAAGGAAGGTTCCGGTTGTGGTGTGAAACAGCGGCAGCGAGTGAACGGGGAAGGGGTGCGCGCGTAGACGAAGCCGGAGATCGCTGAAGATTCAGTAGCGAACCAACAAGAACGGTGGGTGAAAGAGCATGGCGGATCAGAGTGAAAAGGCGGAGCCCGAAGCTGCCCGCCGAACCTCGGCAGACGGCGAAAGCGGCCGTACGTATCAGGTTATCGCCCGTAAATGGCGGCCGCAGCGGTTTGAAGATTTGATTGGTCAGGAGCATGTGACCCGGACGCTGCAGAACAGTATTAAACAGGGCAGGATGGGGCACGCTTACCTGTTTGTCGGGCCGCGCGGGATCGGTAAAACGACCACGGCGCGGATTTTTGCAAAGGCGTTGAATTGCGATCAGGGGGTATCTGAAGAACCGTGTTGTGAGTGCCAGTCCTGCGAAGAAATCGCTGCTTCCGGATCTCTGGACGTTATCGAAATCGATGGAGCGTCGCACAATCGCGTAGACGATGTTCGAAATATCCGGGACAATGTTGCTTATACCCCCAACCGGTGCCGGTATAAGATTTATGTAATTGATGAAGTGCATATGCTTACCCCTCAGGCGTGGAATGCCTTGCTTAAAACACTGGAAGAACCGCCGCCGCACGTCAAATTTTTCTTTGCGACCACTGAGCCCCATAAAGTGCTGCCCACAGTAGTATCGAGGTGTCAACGGTTCGATCTACGCCGCATTCCTGCTTCTCGTATCGGTGAAAGGTTGAAAGCGATTGCAGATGCTGAAAGCGTGGGGATTCAGGACAGAGCAATCGCGGCCATCGCTCGGGCAGCGGACGGGAGCATGAGGGATGGGCAGTCCATATTTGACCAGATCATATCTTTTTGCGCTGTGGGGGAAGGGCATGAGATCACGGAGGAAGAGGTCATTGATGTCTTTGGCCTGGCCTCGGCTACTGAATTGAACAAGCTCGCACACGGTATAGTGACCAATGACCTTACCACCGTTATTCAGGTGCTGCAGTCTGTGGCGGATCAGGGACGTGATCTGGAAAGGGTGTTTACAGACTTACTCCAGTATATTCGGAATCTGCTGATTCTGACTTCATGCCGGGAGCCGGAAAATCTATTGGAAATAGGTCCTGAGGAACGCAATGACCTTGATGAAATCGCGGGTTCCTGTCATACGGAGACTATTCCGCGTATTCTGAATGGATTGGTCGAGTCGGAGAGTGGATTCCGGCACGCGTTTAACAAACGCGTGGCTCTTGAAGCGATTCTTGTCCGGATAATGCGTGAAGCCCACAGTCTGCAGATTGATGACCTGATCAGTCTGTTGAAACAGAAGCATAACCAGGGGGAATCGGTAACACTGGACGTGTCGGACGGCACGACGTCTGAGCGTGAAAAGAGCGGCTCGACAGCAGAAACACATAGCTCGATGGCGACAGGGAAAGCGGGTGAAGTTGGTTCGGATGAGGATGCATCCGGGGACGGCATCGGCGATGATCATGATCAGGGAGTTGTTGAAAACGATGCTGCTGCAGGGAAAGATTCACCCGCTGATCAGGGGGAAGCAGTGGTGAAGGATCCGGACGCAGGGCGGGATGAAGGTGACGCCGGGGCTACAGCCCATGGTGAAGACTACGCCGATGTGTCAGAACCGGAGGTACTGGAGGAGCAAGTAGACACGCCGGCAGAGGTTGAGCCCCTTGGCAGCGAGGAGGAAAGCCAGGATTCGCCGTCTGTTTCGGACGAAGGAGCGGACCGAACTATCGTTTCCCCGAGTCTCGACAGTCCAGATACGGACGTGACGGACAGTTCGGGGGAGCACGGAGAGGAGGCGCAGGTGGCTGATCCGGAGGCCTCTCCGTCAACCTCCCGTCGCGAAGCGGAGACCGTCACTCAGATATGGGAGCGGCTTATAGAAACAATGCGGCAGCAGGATGAGGAGGAGATTGTTGCGGCGATGCGTTTTTTTACACCTGTTTCCATGGATGAGGAAGTTCTGCAGATCGCCTACGAGGAAAATGTTCCCCAGGAGCAGGTGGATTTTCTGAAGCAAGAAGAGACCCGTGAACGCATTCAGAATGCCCTGACGGAGTTGGTTGAAGGGGGAGGAATGAAACTTCTGGTGAAACGCTGGATTGAAGATGTCTCCAGTGAGACAGCGGCTCAACGGCGGAAAAGAGCTACCCCGCAGGCTTGGGAAGAGGTAAGGAACAACGAATTGATTCAGAAACTTTCCGAGATGTTTAACGTGACCCTGATTGATGTACGGGGATGAGCAAGAGCGTAGAGGTACGATATGTCTTCGCCGTTTGAGGCCGGCCTTTAGAATCGTTGGACGTCCATTTCGCAGCGCCACCCGGCGTGAATCCGCAAAATATAGGTAAATATTGGAAAACAAGCATCACAGACGATGGACGAATCCGCGTACCCACAACCGATCAAAGAACTGATTGCGGCGTTCCGCGAACTGCCGGGTGTAGGTAGACGGACGGCTGAACGTTTGATTCTGAGTCTGCTTGACTGGGATCCGGGTAAACTTGAGGCTTTGGGGCAGCAGATCAAGTCATTGCAGCAGCGGGTGACCTATTGCCGGCGCTGCGGGAACTATGCGGAAGAAGAGCTTTGTGCAGTTTGCCGGACGCCTTCCCGGGAGACGGGCGTGATCTGTGTGGTGGAACAGGCTTCGCAGATTCCGGTTATAGAGCAGAGCCGGGCCTTTTCCGGGCTTTATCATGTGCTCGGCGGCCGGATAGATCCTTTGGAAGAGCAGGGTCCGGAGAAGATCCGACTGGATGAACTGGAACGTCGCCTGAAAGAAGAGAATATAGAAGAAGTTATCATTGCCACCGGCTCTGATGTGGAAGGTGAAGCCACAGCAACCTATGTTGCAGAGGTCGTAACGCCGTACAGCGTACGGACTTCCCGTATAGCGAGTGGGTTGCCGGTAGGCGCGGATTTATCCTTTGCCGATACGGCAACCATTTGCACGGCTCTCAGGGCTCGTCAGCCTCTTCGCGAGGAAAAGTCAGAATGAAACGGTTTTGTGTATGGATGATGAAAACCGTCGGCGGGGTGCTTTTGACGGTGCTGGCGTTTGTAACAGGGTGGACCCTTTTGAGTCTACCGGTGCAGTATAGGGAGTATGCTTTTTTTCTGCCTCTGTTGTGCGGATTCGCGGGGGCATTGGTGGTATTTATTCTGTTTCCTCGTCTACGGTTGCAACGGTTGTATGTGGCTGGCCACGAGTTCGTTCATTGGCTGGCGGCTAAAATATTCCGGCGTCGAACGGGTAAATTTGCTGTGGGAAAATCTGGTGGAGCAGTAGAGATTGAGCGTCCGAATATCTGGATAGTTCTTGCGCCGTATGTGGTGCCCGTATTTACATTGGCATGGATCGGTCTGTATGGGGTTGCGCGTATGATTTCTGCCGGCTCGTGGGGTCCGATTTTTCACAATATTGTTTATGCGGGTATAGGAGTGAGCTACAGTCATCACCTGGTTCTTACCGCGTCGGCTGTTACAACCAGCCAGCGGGATTTCAGCTTTTACGGGATCTGGTTGTCGTTGCCTGCGGTTCTTTGGGGCAATCTGTTGTTGCTTTTGACGGCCTTGATGCTCGTAACTCATCAGTGGCAGGCGGGGGTAACGCTCTTCGTGGAAAACAGCGAAGAAGCCGTGCGGGCGGTATTGCATGTGGTCGCGTATGCAACGAGAGAGCTTCAGGATGTGTGGTGAGGTTCCTGTTTAGGGTGAAGTACTCGGAAAAGAAAGGGAGTTAACTGAGATGCCGACGATGTTGATTATTTACGCGTTGGTTGCGCTTGGCATATCGTTTTTCTGTTCACTCGCCGAGGCTGCATTGCTGAGTGTTACTCCATCTTATGTGGTGGCTCTGCGCGATAAGGGGAAATGGACCGGCCGGGTGCTGGATGGGGTAAAATCCGAAATAGACCGCTCGCTCGCGGCTATCCTGAGTCTGAATACCATTGCCCATACGGTGGGGGCTGTCGGCGTCGGCGCCGAGGCAACCGCACGTTTCAATATCAGTACCGGGGTTGCATCGGCAATCCTGACGATCCTGATTCTGGTCCTTTCCGAGATTATTCCGAAAACGCTCGGAGCTGTTTATTGGCGTTTTCTGGCGCCATTGATGGCTGTTCTTGTGAAAAGCTGGATTTTTCTCCTGTATCCGGTGGTATGGATTTCCGAGCAGTTGACGAAACTGTTGTCGAAGGGAGAGAAAACGCACAGCGTGAGTCGCGAAGAGTTTCAGGCCATGGCGAATATCGGCGCCGAGGAAGGTCTCCTGGAGTTAGAAGAATCCCGGATCCTGCAGAATCTGCTGCGATTTCACTCCCTTAAAGTGAAAGAGATTATGACGCCTCGGACCGTGGTGTTTATGATTGACCGATCTGCTCAGGTGGATGAAGTCCTGGAGAAGTATCCGGATATCCCCTTTTCGCGGATTCCCGTCTATGAAGGTTCCCCGGATACGGTGACAGGGTTTGTGTTGAAACACGATATTCTTCTGGCACAGGCGCGTAGTCGGGGAAGTGCAACCATGGCGGAGTTTGAACGTCCTCTGGCTGCGATGCCTGAAACAGCCACGCTGCATGCTTTATTTGAAGAATTGCTGGACAAACGCGCACATATCCTTCTCGTCGTAGACGAGTATGGCGGAATGGAAGGGATTGTCACCCTTGAGGATCTGGTAGAGACGATGCTGGGGCTGGAAATTGTAGATGAGGCAGACAGGACCGTAGATATGCAGGCACTTGCACGGGCGAAGAGGGAACGACTTGCACAGCGTATGAACCTTCCGGTAGAGGAATTGTATGAAGAGGAAGGAAACGGGGGGAGTGGTTAGCAGGGGCGCAGTTTCTGCAACCCGGTTTTTAAGGTAAGCGGGAAGAGCTCTGGAATTACAACATCGACTCGCGGACCGTCGCGACCACTTCCAGGTGGTCAGACAGCGGCTGCACGAACGTGCAGCAACGGAGCGAAGCGGAGTGGCAACGAACTACAGCGTCGTCTCGCTGCCTTGCATCTTCAATCTCCAAATTAACTGCGTAATCTAAGTAGGAGGAAGGTTAGCCGTCCAGATTGTGTGTTTCGCGCAGTTCGGCACCCCGTTGGGCTGCCTCTTCGGAGGCGGGGGTTCCGAATCTGGCCAGACGTTCATAGATGCGGGCGGCTTCCCGTAGTCGCTCCTGCTGAATCAGAAGATCACACACATCAAAACCCGCTCTTTCAATATAGTACCAATCCGCAAGTTTCTTTTTATCTCTGTTCTCGACCTCATAGCCGTAGATAAGGTCCAGATAGTTGCGTATTGCTGCCTCAGTCCGGTCCATTTTTTCCAGTGTCTTTGCTTTGCGGTAAAATGCCTTATGGCGTAATCTGCTGGAAATATCTTCGATTTTGCTAAGTTTTGAAAAACATTCAAGTGCTTTTTTGTGATAGTCCTCCTGTTCATCCGCTTCTGAGCTCGTGGAGGCCATCGAGAAATACATGTCCCCCAGACGACCATAGCCTGCCCTGCCGTCCGGGGTTTGGGGGGCAAGTTTCCAGGCCTTTCGGAATGAGGGAACGGCGTCGGAATAATCGGCCCGGTTGGCCGCAATGTCGCCTTTCAGTAAAGCCGCTTTGGCCGCCGTTCGGTCGGAACACTCGGGATACTGGTCGTTCAGCTGCTTCACCAGGGCCAGAGCTGCGTCGTATTCTTCCAGCCGATAATTACTCTCTGCAGCCTCATATAA
>CAJXKU010000192.1 GCA_913055945.1 uncultured Lentisphaerota bacterium
ATCGACTCGCAGTAGGAGCTACAGCTTCGTCTCGCTGCCTTGCATATGCAACCACAAAATCAACTGCGAAATTTAGGATTAAGAGTGCAGCCGGAGGCGTAGGGGGAGAGGCGGTGCAGCAGTCTGCTTATATCATTGAGAAGGCAGGAAAATCACAGGATGTCGATGCAATGGAGAGCGAAACAGAAGAGTTGGAAAAACAGTTCCGGCTTTTGCAGGAACAACTGGAAGATGAACAGAAGTGCATTGACCGCAATGATGTGAATCCGGCATCCGAAGATTTCGAAGAGCGGCGGGATAGAAAAGGAGAATGAACCGCTGAAAGTGATGACCAAAAATCTGTAACTGGAGAGGAAAGTTTTCATGTGTTTGGCCTATTTTGTCGCGAGCAAAGAGCGTACCGGCAACAACTGTGCAGAAGCGGGTAAGATACCGATGAGCCGGCATTCTTCTGCCACCTTGTGGAGACCGGCGGGGCTGTGGCCGGGACAGGAGAATGGTCGGATAAGGGGCAGCCTTGACAACTGCATAAAACCGAAGTATTACGGGACTAAGAAAGACTCAGGAGGACGATCATGAAGACGTTGATTGTGGAAGACGATTTCACCAGCCGTCTGTTTTTGCAGGAGGCATTGAAAGCATACGGGGCGTGCCATATCGCTGTCAACGGCGAAGAAGCGGTGGAGGCGGTGCGGATGGCGCTGGAAAAAGATGAACCGTACGATCTGATCTGCCTGGACATCATGATGCCCGAGATGGATGGCCAGGAGGCATTGAAGAAGATACGAACTCAGGAAGAAGATAGTGGAATCTCGTCATCGACCGGGGCAAAGATATTAATGACGACCGCTTTGGGAGACTTACAGAATGTGAGTGCTGCTTACCGGGGGCTCTGTGACGGGTATCTGGTGAAGCCGATCAGTAAGGCGAGCCTTCTGGAAGAACTTCAGAAACATGGTTTGCCTTTTTAAAGTGAAATGTCAAAGTATTATGCAAGAGAAAAGATTGAAAAAGGGTTGAACAATGATGCAGAATGGAGAAGATGGTAAAGATTCTGCTGAAGCAAAAACCGATATGTTTGAAGGAACGCGTCGTTACAGAGACAAGCGACGCGTGCCTGTTATTGTCGCAGATGATTCCGCGACGACGCGTAAGCAGATCGTAAAGAGCCTCCGCAATACGGATGCTCGGGTGGTGCCTTTCGAGGCAGGTGACGGCCGGGAAGCGTTGGACAAATTGGCGGAGCTTCGCGAGGAATATAACGCTGAGCCTGCCCTGATTATCCTTGACCTCAATATGCCGAACATGGATGGCTGGCAGGTAACGAAGACGCTTAAACGGGAATACGAGAAGGCTGGAAAACCTATGGGAATTCCTCTGGTGGTGTTTTCCTCCACCAGCGGCGCAAAAGGAACACTCCCGTTTAAGAAGGATATTCACAAAATCGGCTATACCCCCTTTGTGGCCGTGGCGAAGGAGGAGTGTGTGAAAATGGAGCGGTATG
Source organism: uncultured Lentisphaerota bacterium (assembly GCA_913055945.1). Taxonomy (GTDB): domain Bacteria; phylum Verrucomicrobiota; class Lentisphaeria; order Oligosphaerales; family CAJXKU01; genus CAJXKU01. Next base: position 1,505 of record CAJXKU010000192.1, read on the forward strand.
ACGCGAAAGGTTCGAGTGGCCTCGAGGCGTGGGTGCGGTATTTTGTGGAAGGCTCCGGGGAATTGTGGTAGGTGACCAATCGTCGGCGGTTAGGAAGTCAATCGTTGATATCCGACGTCCAGTTTTCAGCAGTACGAAGAACAAAAAAACAATGCAACCTGATGATTTAGATGACAAAACGTTTCAACAGTTTGTTGAACTGATATACGAGAAGGCGGGGATTCACATGGGGCCGCATAAACGGGCGCTTGTGACGTCCCGGCTGGCGAAGCGCATGCGGCAGCTCGGCATCGAAGATTTTCGCACGTATTACGAGCGAATACGCCAGGACACTACGCATACCGAGCTGGTGAATCTGCTGGATGCCATATCCACGAACGTGACGGAATTCTACCGCGAATCGCGTCACTTCGATCTGCTGCAGGAGCTTCTAACAAAGTGGGAAGCGCAGGGGCAGAAGCGTTTTCGGCTATGGTCGGCTGCCTGCTCTTCAGGCGAAGAGCCGTATACGATCGCGATAACAGCGAAGAGGTCGTTGAACAACACCAGTGACACCCGGATTCTGGCCACAGACATTTCCACGCAGGTGCTGGAAAAAGCCCAGCAGGGCGAATACGAGGAAAAGCGATTGGAAGGAGTGCCGGGTCAGGCTCTGCAACGGTATTTTTCCAAATGCCGGAACGGAGCAGGTTCAAGGTATAAAGTTTCCGAGGACATTCGAAACATGATTACGTTTGCGCGGTTGAACCTTTCTACGCCGCCGTTTCCTATGCAGGGGCCGTTCGACGTCATATTCTGCCGGAATGTCATGATTTACTTTGATAATGACGTTCGCCGGCGCCTGCTTGATGAAATGCATCGACTCTTAAAGCCGAATGGTTTCTTAATGGTGGGACATTCTGAAAGTCTTTCTGGTATATTAAGCGAATTCAAAATCGTAGAACCGGCTGTTTATCGGAAGGCTACTTAACGTGGAGAAGCGCGAGTACGCGAGCAGGTCCGGTGCTTCGATGTGGTTACTATTTGGCACTTTCAGGGATTGGGCGGCGATAACAAAAAAACCCGGTCATTGTGCGCAGCATTAGCGGATGAACTCAGGGCAAAAGCTGATTGTAAAATTATTATGAAGCAAAAAGTCGTTGACATCGCAGATATGGCGCTTTCGGACAGCGAAGCCGAAATCCTGATCACCTATTCGCTGGGCTCCTGTCTGGGCGTTACGGCCTTCGATCCGCAGATAGGTATCGGGGGTATGATCCACAGTATGCTTCCTGTGGCTCAACTCGATCCGGAAAAGGCCAAACGTTCACCCGCGATGTTCGTTGATACGGGCGTTCCGGCTTTGTTCAACCGGCTGTTCAATGCAGGGGCGCGGAAACAGAATCTGATGGTAACCCTCACCGGTGCAGCGCGGGTGCTGAAAGGATACGGCAAGTTCCGGATCGGTGAGCGTAATCTGGAGGTATGTCAGAATATTTTGTCCAAAAACGGCATCCCCGTGTGTGTGAATGATACAGGAGGAGAAGAATCCCGCACGATTGCCCTGAATGTGAGGAACGGCATTTTTACAATTCGTTGCGGGGGGAAGGATACGGTCTATGAGTTATCAAGCTGAAATACAGAAAGCCATCCGGGATTTTCCCGACTTTCCGGTCGGGTCTCAACGGATTCTGCAATTAATCAATGAACCCGAGGTCGATTACGAAGAGCTCGAGAAAGCGATGCGTTATGATCCCGGGCTTACGGCAAACGTGCTCCGTCTGGTGAACTCCGCCCAGTTCGGTGTCAAACGAACCATTGAATCATTGCACAGAGCGTTTGTTCTGCTGGGAGAAAAAAGAATTTTCGAACTGGTCATGACCCATGTCTCCAGTAAGTTGTTCGACGTCGAAATGCGTGGTTATCAACTGCAGCCCCAGGACTTCCTGAGACATTCGCTCTGGGTAGCTGTGGGCGCGGAGCAATTCGCAAAAACCCTGGATCTCCAGACAAGTGAAACGCTGTTTACCGCCGGTCTGCTGCACGATGTGGGGAAACTGGTCATGGACCCTTTTCTTGTGCAGGAACGTGAAACAATGCAGGCTGTAGCGGCAGATGTCAGCGAAGACAGTTTCGAACAGAGAGAGAAAGCCGTCTTCGGCATAAATCATAACGAAGCGGGAGCCATGCTGTTTGAGCACTGGAACCTGCCCCCGGAAATCGCGGCTGCGATCAGGTACCATCATACGCCGGAGGACGCTCCGGACCATCAGCAACTGGTCAAAGTGGTTCATATTGCCGACATGCAGGCGTACGTAGAGAGCGTGGGTACGGGCATTGAAGGGGTGCATTATCACCTTTCTCAGCAGGCGTTCGAGGATCTGGATCTCGCGGAGGAAACAGTGGAATACGTCGCGAGCCAGACGGTGGATCAGATGAAGGAGATTATGCAGTTGTTGGAGACTCAATAAGCCGCGGTGCAGCAGCGGTTCAGCGTCCTCTGCTCGCTGTCTGTTCCTCATACCCTGGAGTAGAGATTTGGGATCGTACGAAAAAAAGGTCGTCGAAGAAAGACGCCCAAAAGAAACAGATGATGTGGTTAGCTCATGCCCAAGGTATTGATAGTCGATGATTCAGCTATTGTGCGGCAGGTTCTAACCCGCGATCTCAATGCGATTGATGATATTGAGGTCGTCGGGTCTGCGCCTGATCCCTACGTGGGCAGGGACAAAATCCTTGAGTTAAAGCCTGACGTGGTGCTGTTGGATATTGAAATGCCGCGCATGGACGGTGTGACATTCCTGAAAAAACTCATGCAGCATTATCCGCTCCCTGTTATTATCGTTTCGTCACTGACCGGCGAAGGGAGTGATCTGGCGGTAGAGGCGACCCGGGCCGGGGCTGTGGACGTCGTAACGAAACCCGGGAGCTCGTTTTCGGTTGACGAATTGACCACAACCCTGGCGGAAAAGATCCGTGCCGCGGCGAGGGCGGATATGAAAAAAGTTAAGGAAGAGAAGCCGATCACGCCGCAGGTCGAATTGGGTTCGGTCCGGATGACGAATAGAATCATCGCCATCGGCGCGTCTACCGGTGGAACCCAGGCGATCCAGACAGTGCTCAGCGGATTTTCAGCAAATACGCCCGGTACGGTGATTGTGCAGCATATGCCGGCAAATTTCACAGCTTCGTTTGCTTCAAGGTTGAACGAAGTGTGCGAAATGGAGGTGAAGGAGGCTGAGGACGGAGATACGGTCAGACCGGGGGTTGCTTTGATTGCACCCGGCAATTACCATATGCTTCTGCGTCGAAGCGGAGCACGGTTTTACGTGCAGATCAAGCAGGGGCCCCTCGTACATCATCAGCGCCCGAGTGTGGAGGTGCTGTTTAAGTCGGTAACTGAAGCGGCGGGACGTAATGCGATCGGTGTGTTGCTGACGGGTATGGGCCGGGACGGCGCCGAGGCACTGCTGAAGCTTCGGGAAGCAGGGGCACAGACGGTAGTGCAGAACGAAGAAACGTCGGTGGTGTTTGGTATGCCGCAGGAGGCGATCAAACTCGGTGCTGCCGACTATGTGGAAGGTTTGCCGGATATTCCCGCTCGTACTTTGGGTTTGTTAAAGCGTCAGAGTTGAGATCGATGTACCTCGATGCAAAAAATGTTTGTAAACGAACGTTCCGTCTGGATGTAATGTTAAGGTAGACGGCGTTTTCTCCTGATACCAGTTGTTCGAAACCGAAAGAAAAGGACTCTCGCACCATGAAACAGTCGGATCTGATTGTGCCGTTTGTCGAAAGCGTGCAGGACTTGTGCACCACGATGTTGGGATGCGAAGATCTCCAGCGCGGCAAAGTGGGGGTGCCCGAGTGCGGGCGGGATGAATCTGAAATTACCGGAATTGTGGGTATTAGTGGCCCGGACAGGGGCATGGTGGCCATTTCTTTCCCCAAAAAAACGGCGCTGTCGATGGTAAGTTCATTCATGGGAATGGAAATGACTGAAATGGATTCGGATGTGGCGGATGCCCTTGCGGAGATCGTGAATATTATTTCCGGCGGTGCTAAGCCGAAATTGCCTCATCCGGACGAACAGCCGTTCGAATTGGGCCTGCCCACCGTAGTGAACGGAAATGACTATCTTGTGCAATCACCTTCCGACTCCCTGTGGCTGGAAATTCCGTTTACCACGGAGGCAGGACCGTTTTCGATCCGTATTACATTTGAATCGATGAAGAAATCGAAGTAAAATAAGGAGGGCGAGATTATATGAAGGTCCTGATTGTGGACGATTCCGGCGTTATGCGGAAAATTATTACGAATGCACTCTCGCAGATGGGGCTGACAGATGTGGTGCAGGCGGAGGATGGGGCTCAGGCGGTCCAGGCGGTTCAGGATAATCAGGACATCGGGTTGATCCTCCTGGACTGGAATATGCCGAATAAAAGTGGCCTGGAAGCGCTTCAGGAAATCCGGGGTAACGGGAACAAAGTGCCTGTGATCATGGTTACCACTGAGGCGGAAAAACAGCGCGTGGTGGAGGCTGTTAAAGCAGGGGCGAACAATTACATTGTTAAACCCTTTACGCCCGATGTGGTTCAGAAGAAAATCAAGGATACGTGTCCGGAGTTGGGGTGAGAAGGTACCCGCGAAATTCGGCTCCTCAGCAGAATCTATGGGGCAAGCAATCCGCTTGGCCTTCTGACAAATATGCGCTGTTTCCATTACGATTGAGCCGAAGGCTCTTTCGGGGATCAGTATACTGATGCGGAGCATCTTACGGAGTGTCGGCGACCTGTCCCGATGCCCAGGAACTGCGGCAGGAATTGCATTCAGCGAGTCGTTTACTTGTAATCCGCAGTTTGTCTCTTGTTGGGGGGGGGCGGACGTTGTCCGGCGGCCAGGCTCGTATGAGAGAACTGCGTTCAGCGTGTCCTACTGCGTTTAGCATGTCGTGTACATCCAGGATGTATTTGTTAGGCTGGACGCAGTCCGCTGCATGCAATGCCTGCACGCAGTGCCGCAGTGTCTGCAGACAATGCAAAGCGGCGCACAAAGCGCGCCGCACTC
>CAJXKU010000193.1 GCA_913055945.1 uncultured Lentisphaerota bacterium
CCTCCTGGGCGATGAAGGGCATGGTGTAGTTGCGGCGGCAGACGCTGCTGACGCGCTGGCGTACTTCAATGCCGGCGCGTACGATCTGGTCATCACCGACCGGGCGATGCCCGGAATGAGCGGTGATGAATTCGCGAAATGTGTAAAAGAGAAGGTGCCCGGCAAGCCGGTCATCATGATCACCGGCTTCGGTGATATGATGGATGCTGCAGACGGAAAACCGGAAAACGTGGATGTTCTCGTGTCGAAACCCCTAACCGCCGAAAAACTGCAGGAGGCGATTACGGAAGTAACGGAATGAACAGATCGATGTAGAAATACTGGCTTCCATAGTAAACAAACACCTTGAAGATTTTGATGCTTTTACGGAGGAAATTGATAACAATGCCTAAGTCGACCGAAAGTGAAGCACAACAAACAGAAGCGCATGTTGACCTGCAACTCCTTGCACGGTTTCTGTCCGGGGACCCCCGGATTGTAACTGCAACAGTGTTCGGATCCGCGCAAAACGGAACTGTGCAACCGGGCAGTGACCTGGACATCGGACTGCTTTTTCCTGAACGTTTGTCGGGAGATGCATTTCTCGCGTTTTATTCAGAACTTTGTGAAGCAGTACCAGACATTGAAGTCATCGACGTTGTTTCCCTGAATGACGCCAATCCCATTTTAGCCTTTGAGGCCATTAACGGCAGGTTCTTGGTTAAAAACGATATGGAAAAGGCGGCCGAGTTTGTTTCGCTTGTGTGCCGTGAATACGAAGACGTCATGGTCAACTTGGAACGTCAGCGGCAATGGGCGGCTTAAACAAAACACAACCGAACAGGATAAAGCAAAGTTTGAAGTTTCACGCTTCAGCCATTTCTGACAAACAGTACACAGCATGTAGGTTAACAGTACAGACAAGACAGGATGGATAGCTTACGTTTCGCCGGAATAGTTTTGCATCAGGCCCGATAAGAAAGGACACAGGCATGACGAACAATAACAACGCAGAAACGACTGCAAAACTCAAAAAAGTGTCCTCGGGCATTTCAGGTTTTGATGAAATTACAGAGGGAGGTCTGCCGGCGGGCCGCCCCGCCGTCGTTTGCGGCGAGGCGGGTGCCGGCAAAACAATGTTCGGCATGCAGTTTCTGGTGCACGGCGCAACGGATCAACAGGAACCGGGCGTGTTTGTCGCGTTTGAAGAAAGAGAAAAAGAGCTGAAAGAGAACGTTGCCTCGTTGGGCTGGGATCTTGAGAAATTAGAGCAGCAGGGAAATTTCGCCATAGAGACATTCGATATTTCGGCCACGGATATGACTGAGGCCGGTCAGTACGACCTGGAAGGCGTGTTTGTCCGTCTGGATGCGGCGATCCGCAGTGTGGGCGCCCGGCGCATTGTGCTGGACACAGTAGAGACGCTTTTCAGTGCTTTTTCGGATGTCCACATCGTGCGCGCGGAATTCCGCCGGTTGTTGGCCTGGTTGAAAGACCGGGGGATTACAGCAATCATAACCGCAGAACGCGGGCAGGAAGAGCTTACGCGCTTCGGTGTGGAGGAATACGTTTCGGATTGTGTCATAGATCTTTCTCAAACACTACAGGGGCAAACCACGCGTCGTCACCTGCGCATCCGCAAATATCGCGGCACGGCACACGGGTCGAACGCGTATCCGTTTCTGATCGGCAAGCACGGGTTTCACTTGTTCGCGGTAACAGCGTTGGGTCTGGATTATCCTGTACCGACAGATCGGGTGCCGACCGGTGTTCAGCGTCTGGACGAGATGCTCGGCAGCAAAGGGTTTTATCGCACGTCCAGTATCCTGATATCGGGCACGGCGGGGACGGGCAAGTCAAGCTTTGCCGCTTCGTTCGCTCAAGCCGCGTGCGAGCGCGGAGAGCAGACCCTGTACGTGGCGCACGAAGAATCGCCGAGTCAGATCATCCGGAACATGAAGTCCATCGGCATCGATCTGCAACCGTATACAGAGAGCGGCAACCTCCATTTCCATCCCGCCCGGGTCGCAAGCTACGGGTTAGAAGAACATTTTTTTGCCTTTAAGGAATTGCTGGATGAGCACAGGCCCGAATTAGTTGTCATAGACCCGATCAGTAATCTGTTGGAAATCGGTACACCGGAGGAGGTTAAAAATGTTTTGACCCGTATCATTGACCTGTTGAAATCCCGAGGTATCACGGCCGTTTTCACCCATTTCACAACCGGCGCAGACGCCCTCGAAGCAACGGAGGTCGCGGTTTCCTCACTGATGGACGCCTGGCTGCTTCTGCGGCATGTAGAAAACGGAGCTGAGAGGAATCGGGTATTGTATATCATGAAAGCGCGGGGTATGGCCCATTCCAACCAGATGCGCGAGCTCATTTTCTCCGAGGAAGGGATCGATCTTGCGGATGTATACGAAGGACCGGCAGGCCTTGTCACCGGTACGGCGCGGTATACACAGGAGGCTCTCGAGGAAGCCGAATACCGGCGCCGCCGGGAGGAACTCGAACGAAAGAGGCGAGAACTGGAACGCAAACGTCGGCTGAAAGAGGTAAAACTGGAAGAGCTCAAGACAGAATTCGAAGCTGAAGAGGAAGAGCTACAGCGGACAATTGCTGACGCTGAAAAGCAGGAACAGGATTTTCGTGACCGCGATCAGGCAAGACGCTCTTTCCGCGAAAACAGCTCGAGCGATGAGGACAAAAGCTGAGATCCGGTGGAAGACGGATGTCCTCATCCGTTAGCATGGAGACGGAGCGCCGCCCCGTATCGCCGAAGGAACTGTTGAGCCGTTGTAATGATCGGCGACAGCCGATCACCATATATACGACAGCCGAAAGGCTGTCTTTGGAGTGCGCTGCGGTTTCTGCAGCGCTTTCAGATGGCGAACCGAAAGGTTCGCTGAGTTCGGGATAAGCTGCACGCAGTGTAAAGCGGCGCACGCAGCGCCCCGATGCGTCATGCTGCACGCAGTGCTCCGAAAGATCGGCCCCGACACTTTATAAAGGTCGGGATCTTGCGACTTCGCCGATCATTTGAAAACGGGCGCTTTACAAAACTCGATAAACCGTAATCGTTCGCCTTAATCTTTGGGCAACAAGCACTCGGAAACAACAAGCGGGAGGTTGAAGCATTGGTACCACAAGACGAAAACAATATGCCGCCGCAGGAGCCGGACAATGGCGAAGACAGCGAGCATACGTACCATCTGCGGCTGTTTGTGGCAGGCAGCAGTAGCCGGTCGCAGCGTGCTATTGACAACATCAGGCAGATATGCAATGACCATCTGCAGGGTAAGTATGAGCTGGAAGTTATTGATGTTTATGAGCAGCCGACGAAAGCGCGCGAATACCAGATTCTGGCCATCCCCACGCTTCTGAAAGAACTGCCGCCGCCTTTGCAGAAAGTCATCGGCGATCTTTCCGAAGAGGAACCCGTATTGCAAGGGCTTGACCTCCAACCTAAATAAGTCGCCCGGCCCCACGGACCAGAGCTCACTTCGCCATCTGAAAGCGCTGCAGAGACCGCAGCGCACTCCAAAGACAGCCTTGCGGCTGTCGTAGATATACTGATCGACATCAGCCGATCTTTGGAGTGGTCCCGATCTCTCTAAAGAGAATCGGGACTTTGGTACGCCGCCCCCTGGGGCGGCGCTATTATTACTCGCCCTTAATGGCCGAACCAGGCTTCCGCCTACCAAAGCGGCGCCGGCTCGCTGACGCTCGTATGAGAGAACTGCGTTCAGCCAGGATTTACCGTCAATACCGCAGTTGGTTTCTTATTAGGGGTGTCCTACAGTTATGTGGGCAGACAGGCTCGTATGAGACTTCACCCTGAGAAACGTGATGTGGAGTAACACCCTTGGGGATGTGGCGGGCCTCCGCCACATATTGCGCTCGAGGCCGAGCGCATTTCCAGAATGGGCTTTTTCGAAGTCTTTTGCTGGGGTATCCGGGCGGCGTGCATAGACAGGAGTACCGCAAAAAGGCCGGAAGGTGCCACAAAAAGTCACAAAACCCCACAAAAAACAGTATTCCCTCTTTTCTTGTGGTATGCGCTTTTATGTTCCGTGACATGCCTTACCTTCTCTAAATATCACATACATTATGCAAAAAAGTGCATACCTGCTACAATAATTCTGTGGGGATAAAAGCGGACTTTTAGGGAAAAAAGACGGATAAGTGCACCTTCACATATATTGGTTGTGGGGTCGTTAATAAATCAGGGGCAAGTATGATTTTTACATCTGAAAGGGGAAGGTGGGGCATTCTCCGATATGTTATCTTGATCCTCGCGGGGTCGGGAGGGGCGGTTGCTCTATACTTTCTGAGTCGGTACAACTATGTTTTGTATCACTCGCTTATTGAGTTGAGTGCTGTTGCGGTCGCGGTGAGTGTTTTTACCATCGGCTGGAATACACGCGGTTTTGCCGGCAGCAATATGCTGTGCCTTCTGGCTGTCGCTTACCTCCACGTCGGTGCACTCGATTTGCTGCATACGCTGGCTTACAGCGGCATGGAGGTTTTCCCTGGAGGAGGGGGCAATCTCCCCACGCAGTTATGGATTGCTACGCGTTATTTAGAGAGTTTGTCGCTTCTAGCCGCAGCTCTGTTGATCCGCAGCCGCATACAGTTGAAGTATGGACGCACGTTCGTGTTTTACAGCGGCATAACGGCCGTTATTATTATCTTCATCCTGCCGTTGCGCTGGTTCCCTGATATGTTGGTGGAAGGGACCGGGCTGACCTCAATCAAGGTAGGCAGCGAGTTCGTCATTTGTGCCATCCTGGCGGGAGCGATTCTGTTCTTCTGGCGGCAGCGGGATGCCTTTTATCCGCGGAACCTGCGTTTTATTATCGCAGCCTTGCTTGCCACCATCGCATCGGAACTTGCCTTTACGCTGTATTCGGACGTTTACGGGGTGTTCAACTCGCTGGGGCATCTCTTGAAGCTCGTCTCGATTGTCTGTGTCTATCAGGCTCTCGTCGAAGGTGCTTTGAGGCATCCTTATGAGAGCATATTCCGTCAGCTCACTCAGTCGCGTGACGCTCTGCAGGAGAGTGAGGAAAAGCTGCGCACTGTTTTTCAAACAATAAAAGCGGGCATTATCCTCGTGGATGAACGCGGCATCATTACATTTGCGAACGATTACCTGGCAGGGATGTTGAAGTGTAAGCCGGCAGAGGTCATCGGGTCTTCCTATCTGGCGCATACCGATCCAGCTGAAACGGGGGAAGCGGAGTGTCGGATGTCCCAACTTATCCGCGGTGAGATCGTCCATGTAGACGTCGACCGCAGCTACAAACGCGCCGACGGTACAACATTCCACGGACATCTCTCCGGCAGTCGCATAGAGTACCCGGATGGCTCGCTGCGCGGGTTGGTCGGCATTATCAGCGATGTTACGGAGCAGAGGGAAGCCCAGGCGCGCTTACAGAGCATGAAAGACAAACTCGAGCAGCTTATTGAACTCAATGTGGACGGCATGATGGTGGTGGACCAGGAAGGTACCATCCAGTTTGTAAACCCTGCCGCTGCGGCGATGATGGGGCAAAGTGAGGAAGCGTTGCCCGGTCAACAGTTCGGTTCGCCGGTAACAGGGCGCGACGGGACCGAGATAGAACTCCCTGCGCATAACAACGGACCTGCGATAGCAGAGATGCGCGCAGCTGAAACCGAGTGGGAAGGAATATCTGCGCTGTTGGTATCCCTGCGCGACATTACCCAGCGTAAGCAGGCCGAACTGGAGCTTGAGCAGGCATTGGCTGATTTAAAAGACGCTCAAAAAAGCCTGGTGGACCAGGAACGGCAGCGTGCGTTTACGACGATGGCCAGCGGCATCGCCCACGATTTCAACAATGCCCTTTCGCCCATCCTGGGGTACAGCAAAATGATTGTCGACAAGCCGGAAGTCCTGGATGACCGCGAAAGAGCACTCCGCTATCTGAATCATATTCAGAAATCGGCGAGCAACGCCGCGGAAACCGTCCGACGCATGCGTAAGTTCTATCGTCCGGGCGAAGAGGAGACGTTTGCTGATATCGATCTGAACGCGGTGGTCACGGACGCTGTCTCTTTGACCCAACCGCGCTGGAAAGAAGAAGCCGCTGCGAACGGCAGGGATATTAATGTCCAGACGGACCTCCAGGAGCTCCCTCTTGTCCGGGGGAATGATGCAGCGCTCAACGAAGTCCTGACGAATCTGATCTTCAACGCGGTAGATGCCATGCCGGACGGCGGGGTGATCCGAATAGCGACAAAGCAGTCCGCCGACAGTGTTGTGCTTGAAGTCAGCGACAACGGCATGGGTATGTCTGAGGAGACAAAGGACAGGTGCTTTGATCCGTTCTACACCACCAAAGGCACCGGAGGCTCCGGTTTAGGCTTGGCCACCATCAAAGGCATTGTTCAGCGGCACGAGGGGGATATGACGGTCGAGAGTACGGAAGGCCAGGGCACGACCTTCCGCATTACACTTCCGACCGTCCAAAGCCGTGCTGAAGCAGAGACGCAAAAGGAAAGCCGGCAGAACCGTACCCTGCAGATCCTTGTGGCAGAG
>CAJXKU010000194.1 GCA_913055945.1 uncultured Lentisphaerota bacterium
CCCCCAGGATGTTGCCCAGGATCACGCGTTGCCACGTTGAGTCTCATACGAGCCTCTCCGCCCACGTAAGCGTCGGACACCCCCCAACAAGAGACCAACTGCGGCATTGACGGTAAATACTGGCTCCACGCAGTGGTCTCATACGAGCGGCAACGCAATTGTCGCCTTATTCTTGAAAAACTTCGTGGTCCGTCCAAGAAAAACTTACACTTCTTCGAGATCGCCGGCGAGGACGGCCGGTACGTTCCGGCCAAAGCCCGGATCACCGGCAAGAATACGGTGGGGGTGGAGAGTCCCAAGGTGTTGAGTCCCACCGATGTCCGGTACATGTTCAGACAGGACATGCCGGAGGTCAGTCTGGTTAATTCGGCCGGTATCCCCGCTTCCCCGTTCATGGCCGACGGCAGGAAACCCGAGCGGAGTGAAGACTGATCCCGGGAAACAAGCGTTGTAAGGACTGTACGCCTGGTAAGGTATAAGGTGCTTTACCCCTAACGCCCGCCTTTTAAGGCCAAGGGGCGGGTTGCTTGTTACGCTCCTGTTTTACAACTTGTCGTACTGGAATAGGATGTAGCGACTCTGGCGTGGCGTGATACGAAAAACGCAAGGATCAGAACATATGGAGATATCGGAAGAAGAACTCAATGAGCTCGGGGAACACTGTTTGTTTTAACTCAGAACAACGTTACAGTTAATGGAAAGTTTGAACAGGATGTCACTCATTTCGCGAACCGGAACCCATTCCAGCTGGGAGGAGATGAGAACTCACCGACCTCACAGATGGCTTTTCAGTTGCAAAGATCTGAACCCGCCCGTGCTAAACTGCTGGGTATGGTGATCGCCGATGGCACAAATTGGGATCCTGACAATGACGGAAAAGCCGAGGTCGTAATTTATAACGCGGATCAGTGGATAGAAATTACGGACTTGCAGACAGCATTATGAGATAAAAACAAGGAAACTTCTGAAGGGTATTTTATGGTTAGCATAATGAAAGTAGTCCCGGAAAAGCCGCCCCGCCGCAGAAAAAGATAGACACTGAAACAGAAAGAGGACCGCGAATGAATGGTCGCCGGCAGCATAGTGCAAGCATCACTGTTCTAATGCTTTGTTTCTCGTTTTTGCCGATGTGTATGGTCCGGGCGGAGCTTCAGCTTCCGTCCATCATAGCCGATCACATGGTTCTGCAGCAGGGAGAACAGGTTCCGTTGTGGGGATGGACGGACCCAGGAGCGGAAGTGGTCGTAAATTTTATGGGCAACAAGGCCACGACGAAGGCGGATGATGCCGGGAAATGGGTGGTGCATCTGGAATCGCTTGAGGCAACCTATCAACCCGCTCAACTCAGGATTCAATCCAGGAAAAACGGTCAGCGTGAAACGCGGGTGATTGAAAATGTCGTGGTGGGCGAAGTCTGGGTTGCAGGCGGGCAGAGCAATATGTGGTGGCGTGTAAAGCACTGCAAGAATGCGGAACGCGAGATTGCTCAGGCAAACGATACTTTGCTCCGTGTATGGGATGCTAACACGCATCCGAAAGAATTGGGTTGGCGGGCGGATACACCCCAGCGGACGGTCAAGGCGGAATGGGCCTCTACTTCCCCGAAAACAGTCGGTGGGTTCCCGGGACCCGCGTTTTTTTTCGCCCAGCACCTGCGGAAAGAACTGGATGTCCCCGTCGGGATCATCCATGTAGCGGTACTGGGGAGCCCTATCGAGCGATTTATGAAACGGAGCTGGATTGCCGAAGCATGCCCGCAGGTGCTGAAAGATCTGAAGAAAAAGCAGGAAAAATATGAGAAAGCACGGAAAAAGTACCGGAACGTAAAGCTTCCACGTTGGGAAAAGCGGAAAGCAAAGGCGGAAGAGAAAGGCGAAAAAGTGCCGAAAAAACCGCGTCGCCCGAAGCCGCCGCATAACCGGCCGCAGGTCTTCTTCAATGGTATGATTGCCCCCGCCGCACCTTATGCCGTTCGTGGATTTCTCTGGTGGCAGGGGGAAGCGAACGCGGGACGAGCCGAGCAGTATACGCGTCTTTTCCCGGCGCTCATCCGCGGCTGGCGCCGGATATGGAACAGTCCGGAAGCTCCTTTCATTTTCGTTGGCCTTCACAATTACGGTCCCAAACAGCATGAGCCCGTAGAGAAACATGCGTGGCCCGCGATGCGGGAAGCACAGGTAAAAACAATGAAACGGGTAAACAATTCATGGATGATTTCGTCTATCGACATCAAAGAAGACAGTGAGAAAGACTGGCAGATTCATCCCCATAACAAACAGCTCGCGGGCAACCGTCTGTTCAAAGCCGCGATGCAGACCACCTACGGTGGAGATGCGAACGGTCTCTGTCCCGTCTTGCACAAAGTGAAGTTTAAGGAACATCAGGTTATGATCACATTCAGATACGTGGGCGACGGCCTTGAGGCGGGTGAAAGCACCGATGGCACCTATCCTAACGGATCACCTCTGAAAGGTTTCGCGGTAAGAGGCAAAAAACAGGAGTGGCATTGGGCAAACGCAGAAATCGCTGATCGTAGGCGAGTTGTAATCACATGCCCTGATGTGTCCAGTCCAATTGCTGTGCGATATAACTGGGCCAGTCATCCGGTTGGTAATCTGCAGAGTAAAGCGGGATTGCCCGCTTTGCCTCTGCGTGCTATAAAATCGCAGTGAATAACGGTGTTCGCGTTTTTTCGGTACGGAAAGAATAAGGTGATTAAGGGCAAAGATTGAGGAAGCCAACGGGGCTTTTCACGCAACCGCAAACTGCTCGGTAAAAATGAGGGGAAAGGAGATCTTATGGTCAAGATACGAAGCGGAATGATTGGATTGGGCGCCATGTTGCTGGGGATAAACGTAGCCGGGAGTGCGGAGGTTGAAGATATAAGAGTACAGTTGGAAAAAAGCCGACGCAAGCGTTACAACAGGTTGAGAGCGCTGACATTGCAGTTCAGAAGAAACTTGTCACTGATGTGGTCGAACTGTTTTCGCAGAGGCGAGAAAAAGTGACGGATCGCGCGACCAAAACTCTTTCAAAGATAGCTAAAGAACATCCTGAAGTTGTCGTTTCGCCTGTTACGAAACGACTCAAGCGGGCCTTGGCCGGTGACGAACTGATAATGTCAATCCGCATGCTTGAACTTCTATCACATCTGGGTCCTGCCGCCAGCGGTGCCGTGGATGAGTTAATGAGCACAGCACAAAGTGAAACTGAAACGTTGAGCTATTGGGCAGTCCATACTCTAGGCAAAATCGGTCCCTCAGCGGAGCAAGCAATCCCCCTGTTGACCGAGTTATCCACGGGTAAAGATTCCTTCCTGCGCCCCCTTGCTTTGAAAGCACTGCAATCAATCGCAACCGGTGAAGAACTGGCCAAAGCGATCGAACCAGCGCTGAAAAGCGATTACCCGAAGGCCCGGAGGAAAGCGATTGACATCGTTCAGGAACTCGGCCCGAAGGCCAAAACCACCGTCCCCGTTCTGCTCAATTTGCTCGAAAAAGAAGGTATCGGCATTGACACTCGGGAACGTATAATTTCCGCTCTGGGGGCAGTGGGAAATCCTGACACGATTCCTGCTTTAATCCAACGTCTAAAAGCCGCAAATACTCATGATCGGATAAAAATAGCATCAGCGGACGCCCTGCACAGCATAGGCGACCCCGCGCCGGAGGCCTTGAAACCGCTGCTGAACCTGGCGGACAGGGCAGACAGCGAACAGAAAAAAATCATCGCGAATACCATTAAAACGATCAAGACAAGCAACGTTCCCCCGCAAGTCCAACAGGTAAACCTTGATTGCATAGAGGGCCGCAGCGTTGTCATTGAATTTCCTATAACCGATAAAGACGACATTGAGGCCGGTATAAAAGTTGATGTCACCAGGAAGCCGGACAAAGGGAACATCACGAGGAAAGGTCCCCGAACCTTCAAATATGAAAGCGAATATGGCCATCCCGGCAGGTATATCCTGGAATGGACGGCAAGCGACGGTCTGGATACAAGCTCGGTTGCAGAAGCAGTTATCCAAGTGAAGCCGGACACGACCCCGCCGAAACTCGTCGGCGCGTATGCATTGACAGCCGGTTCTCGCATAAAGGCTATGTTCAACGAACCCGTCACGAGGAAAACCGCGGAGAATGCGGACAACTACAGCGTGCAAGGGGGAGAAGTGAAAAAAGCTCTATCCGGAGAGCTGAGTCGAATCGTTTTCTTAGTTACGAGCCAGCTGGAAGAAGGCAAATCCTATACCCTGGGTGCCAATGGCATTCAGGACCGTTCAAAGGCGGGGAACAGAAGCCAGGGGGAAACCATAGAATTCGAGCCCGGCATGGTATTCTACAATTTCGAAGCCTATCCCCATGGCACCACACCGGAAGGTATCGAGTCCTGGTCCCGTGGTAAAGACAGCGGCATATGCCAAGTGGACGCCCGGAAGTTCTCCGAGAAACAACAGGGCCACGTCATGCATATGGACGTTAACAGCGACGATGACTGGCAGGACGTGCTTGTACAGGAATTCGAGCAGCCCCTTCGGGGCCATTACCAATTCGAGTACAAATTCTGGGAGCCGGTAAATAACCACGACGGCAATCTGTGGCTTCGCGGGGCCGACGGAAAATTCTTACTCGGGGCGGGTACGGAAAACCCTCAATGGGAAGTCGTGATCCGTGGCAAAGGAGAAGTCGTAAATGATGGCGGTTTGGGTAACGACTACGAACACTGGATTCGCGTGGCGGTAGAGGTGGACACCACGAAAAACCGCGCCCGGGTCACGTTCGACGACACAGCAGACAAAGACAAAAAGACCTACGGTTGGTTTGATCTGCCGGAAACGAACGGAATAGGAGCCATGGGAATAGGTCCGGACGCCATCTGGTTCGTGGATGATATCGGCATACAGCAACTGTCCGAAAACTGATTATCCTAAATTTTAGGCTCATGACTCGACAAAAACATGAAGGACAAAAAGATGCAATGCCAATACAGCTCAGCGGTTTTCCGTAAAGGCGTTAGGGAAGTAGCGGAGTTCATCGAGGCGAAGTCTGGCGGGTTTCACAACCTCCACGATGTCGAAGCGGTAGACGAGTGAAGGTCGACCGATTTCTTTAAGATACCGATGGGCTGTGCGGATGATCTGAGAGCGTTTGTCCGTGCCCACGGCATCCGCTGGACGGCCGCGGAAATTGCGTCGACGTGTTTTCACTTCTACAAAGCACAGCGTGAAGCCGTCGCGTGCAATGATGTCGATCTCGTTGTTATTACGCTGAAAGTTCCGGCACAGAACGTCGATATTGAGTTCTTTCAGGAGTCGGCAGGCGATTTTTTCGCCTGTTTCTCCGAGGCGAAGGTGGTAGGCGCGAGCGTGGCGAAGCCTGAGAGGTGATTGCGATGCCATCCTTTCCTTCCTCCGAGGATCTAGGAGAATACCTGAAAATCTTGTGCTGAGATGAAAAGTGAACGGGTGACTATACATTTTTTGAAATTGTATATGGTTAACTTCAGTGTAAAGGTATATAGTGTTATGTTGAATGAATCGTGAATACACACGTTTGGCGAATTGAACGAAAAACCTAAGAAAGGGTGCCGGCGCTATGAGCAATGAAATCAAAATGGATATCGGTGGATGGTTACAGCAGGGATTCAGACTCTACTTTTCCAACGGTCAGGACTTCTTGCTTATTTTTGTATCCATGCTGATCGCTACGATCATCAGCGTTGTCACCTTCGGTCTTCTTGCCGGCCCGATGATGGCCGGAGTCTTATCCATCCTCCTGCGTCTGGTGGACGAGAAAGAACCTCGTCCGGAAATTTCAGAAGTGTTTCACGGGTTCAACAAGTTCGCGGATGCGTTCGTGTTTTCATTGGTGTGGTGGCTGGTAGTGCCATTCGGCATCAGTATGATTCTGCTCTTTGTCCCGCTGCTCGGGCCGCTTCTGGCTATGGCGGCTGTATGGGCTGTTTGTACGGTAACGATGTTCGGGATGTTCTTTATCGTTGAAGAAGGGAAAACATTCTCCACGGCAACCCGGAAGAGTTTTGATACGGTCAAAGAACATTTCTGGCCGCTTTTCGGCTTAAACGTCGTCGCTTTGCTGATAACGGCAGCCGGGGGAGTTGTTTGTCTAATAGGGGGGCTCGTGACGGCTCCTATCTACTGGTGCGTCGTCGTGTTTGTTTACCGGAAGTTCTTCCCTGCTCAAGCATGAGCGCAAATGTCGGCTTTTCAAGATAAAACATGAACGGTTGAATGGTTGCGGCGGCAACCGTGCGAACTCCCCGTCCGGAAATCGCTGCAGTTCCCCCCGGTTTCCAGGTTCTTCTCTGTAACCCATAACTCACCTTATATCGCGCGCAATATAAGGTGAGTTATGGGGGGTATGTTGCATGAACCTAAAATCCGCAGCAGAAAAACCAAAGGAGGTGTTATTTGTTTTTTTATAAGGTGTTACTATTTTGAGCGTTTCACCCATCGGGTGAAACTTAGTTC
>CAJXKU010000195.1 GCA_913055945.1 uncultured Lentisphaerota bacterium
AAACTGGAAGCCATAGGGGAATTGGATAATACGTTGGTCGTTGTAAGCGGCGATCACGGTATACCGGGCATGCCTCGCGGCAAATGCAACCTTTACGATATCAGCAGTCAAGTCGCTCTTATGGCTCGATGGCCCGGTAAAATTCCGTCGGGACGCGTAGTGACCGATTTCGTCAACATCATGGACCTGGCGCCGACATTCCTGGAAGCGGGCGGCGTCACCCCCGAGGAGCCCATGCCTGCGAAAAGCCTCATGCCCGTGCTGACCTCAGAAAAAAGCGGCCAAGTAGACCCCGAACGAACGTTTGTGGTCACAGGGCGTGAGCGTCACGTTTCAACGGCCCGGCAGGGAAACCTGCCCTACCCGCAGCGCGCCATACGCACGGCGGACTACCTGTATATCCGCAATTTCGCACCCCATCGTTGGCCTATGGGAGATCCTGCCGGGCTTGATGACCCGACCAAAGAACCGCCTTCCTATGAAGAGCTGGAACACAATACCCGCGTAGCCTACGCGGATCTTGACAGCAGTCCCACTAAGGCCTGGATGGTGCATCACCGCGCAGAAGAAGGCGTACAGGAACTCTTTGAGCTCGGTTTCGGCAAGTATCCCGCTGAAGAACTTTACGACCTTCGAAAAGACCCCTCTTATATGCATAATGTCGCGGAGAACCCCGAATATCAGCCAGCCCGTAAAGAGTTGGCCGATCAGCTCATGCAGGTACTCCGGGAAAATGAAGACCCCCGCGTCTGTGACGAACAATGCCGATTCGAACATCCGCCGTTTACGAATGAAACAAACTGACCTCAGCCAGTATTGATTTACGGCGCAGGGAGTACGGCAATGACAATGACATACGGCGACAGCTGTCCAAACCCCTTCAGCGCTGTTCCGCTTCAGAACGTCTCAATAGAAGATACGTTCTGGCAACCGCGGCTGGAGACAAACAGAGACGTCACGCTGAAGATTGAAGAGAAACAACTCGCTGAAACCGGCCGCCTCAAAGCCTGGAAGCTGAACTGGAAACCGGGTGATCCGAATAAACCCCACAAATTCTGGGACTCGGACGTAGCAAAGTGGCTGGAAGCAGTCGCGTACACCCTCGAAAAATCCCCGAACAAGGAGCTGGAAACCTCTGCAGACAGCGTGATCGATGATATTGCGGCAGCACAACAGCCGGACGGCTATCTGAATTCCTGTTTTACTGTGGTTGCGCCTGAAAAGCGCTGGACGAACCTGCGCGATGATCATGAACTGTACTGCGCAGGCCATCTGATGGAGGCCGCCGTGGCATACTGGCGGGCCACCGGCAAACGTAAATTTCTGGACACCCTGGAACGTTACACGGAACATATCGCGGCACGTTTTGGACCGGAAGAGGGTAAAATCAAGGGCTACCCCGGACACGAAGAAATCGAACTGGCTTTGGTACGCCTCTACCGCGCCACAGGAAAACAGCAGTACCTGAACCTGGCAGAATTCTTTATCGATCAAAGAGGACAGGAGCCAAATTTTTTCGTCCAGGAAGCCGAAGCTCGCGGCGAAGATCCTGAAAGAACCACCGCCCCATGCCTGGCATATTGGCAGGCACATGTGCCTGTTCGGGAGCAGGACACCGCTGAAGGCCACGCCGTACGGGCCATTTACCTGTATTGCGGAATGGCCGACGTGGCCGCAGAAACACACGATACGACCTTGTTTCAAGCTTGCCGCAGACTCTTTGACAATATCACGAAAAGACGGATGTATCTAACCGGCGGCGTGGGCAGCGCACACAAAGGGGAACGCTTTACCTTTGACTATGATCTGCCCAATGAATCCGCATACGCCGAAACGTGCGCAGCCATAGCACTTGTATTCTTTGCACATCGCATGCTTCAGCTCGAACCCCATGCTGCCTACGCCGACGTGATGGAACGCGCGCTGTATAACAACGTCCTGGCTGGCGTCTCTCTTGACGGCAAAACATTCTTCTACGTCAACCCACTTGCCGTTTATCCCCCGATGGCTGAATATGCACGGTACAACAAAGGCAAAAGTGATTTTCAGCGCAACGAATGGTTCGGCACTTCATGCTGTCCACCGAACATCGCCCGAATACTCGCGTCACTGGGAAGCTACATCTATTCGTATGATTCGGACAATATATGGGTCCACCTTTATATCAGCGGTACAGCGGAAATTCCCTGTGACGGAGAAAACGTAACCCTTACTCAGGACACGGAGTACCCGTGGCAGGACCAGATCGGATTAACAGTAAACACGACCACACATCGGGAAATCGCCCTCAACCTCCGCCTCCCCGGGTGGTGTAATGCACCGGCCTTACAACTGAACGGCGAAGACGTCGACCTTGCCGAACACACTCATAACGGATATGTCACGCTAAAAAGACAGTGGACAGAAGGTGATCGCATTAACCTTACATTGCCCATGCCTCCCCGTAAAATCGAGGCCCATCCGGAAGTCCGCCAGAACGCCGGCAAAATTGCCTTGCAGCGAGGCCCACTGGTATACTGCCTGGAAGAGGAAGATAACGGGAAACGACTGCATGATATCCATCTGCCCGATAATGCCGATG
Organism: uncultured Lentisphaerota bacterium; assembly: GCA_913055945.1. Classification (GTDB taxonomy): domain Bacteria; phylum Verrucomicrobiota; class Lentisphaeria; order Oligosphaerales; family CAJXKU01; genus CAJXKU01. The sequence goes on from CAJXKU010000195.1 coordinate 2,582, forward strand.
TTCAGGTAGTTGACGCGCCGGAATTGTTCGGGGGGATTAAGACGCTGCAAGCCAATGCCTTCATACGGGATGAGGCGGACTGGGAAAACCGCTTATATCGACCTGTTCAGGACACCTTTCGCGCTAAACCGATCCACGCCATCCCTTATTGCTTCTGGGCCAACAGAACGCCCGGCGAGATGCAGGTTTGGATAAATCGAATGCCTCGTCCAACCAACGAACCCACATAGGAGGAGTGTTATGGACGTCGCTTGTGTATCCGCACCGCCAACCCGCGCTCAGACGGATTCGCCCTGCTGGAACAGAGCCCCATTGAAACCGAACCCTTTCGCGAAACTCCCCCTCGGCGCCATCAAGCCCAAAGGATGGTTAAAAAACCAGCTCGACTTCATGGCCGACGGAATGACCGGACGATTGCATGAGCTCAGCGGTTTTCTGCAAGAGGATAACGGATGGTTCGGCACGGAAGAACAAGGTTGGGAAGAGCAGCCATACTGGTTACGGGGCTTCCATGATCTCGCCGTGCTCACCGGTAGGACAGACCTTTACCAGGAAGCATCCCACTGGATTGAAACCGTCTTAAACAGTCAAAACGAAAGCGGTTACTTCGGTGCCCCCGTGCATAAAGATGTACCAGGCCAAGGCGGACTTCGAACGTGTGACCTTTGGCCGCATATGATCATGCTGGACGCCCTCCGGCATCACTGGGAATATACGGAGGATCAGCGGGTAGAGAAACTTATGACGCGATTCTTCGAGTTCTGCGCCAATATCCCCAATGCGGTGTTCATCCCGCATCGTCACGATTTCTTCGATGGGAAGGTCCACGTCCAGGCCAATCGGGCGGGGGATATGATCCCTCACCTCTACTGGCTGTTCAACCGCACCGGAGACAGTAAACTGCTCCAACTCGCAGAGCGCTTCTACCAGAGGATACGTCCGCCGACCACCGAATGGCTGGACCACCACATTGTGAATTTCACCCAACGCTTCGCTTATCCGGCTATCTACTACCAGCAGACAGGACAACAGTGGCATCTCAAGCAGACCGAATACTGGTACCGACAACACCTGGACACGTGGGGACAACAGCCGGGAGGCATCTTCGGGGCGGACGAACGGATCGCGCCCGGAGGGGGAAGAGTAGACCCGAGGCAGGGATTTGAAACCTGCGGTTTTACAGAGTTCGCAAAGAATTTCTACATGCTGGGCCGTATCACCGGCGATCCGATCTACGCAGACCGATGTGAGGAACTGATCCTGAATCATTTTCCCGCCTCACAGACACCTGAACTTAAAGGGCTCCACTATCTTACTGCCTCGAATTGTCCTCAGCTTGATTATTCGTCCAGACACGATTTCTGGAATGAACGAGGCCAAAACTTCAATCCTCAATTGTTCTACTCACCGCATCAATACCGCTGCTGTCAGCATAACGTCGCCATGGGGTGGCCATGGTACGTGCAGAACATGTGGCAGGCTTCCGCCGACAATGGTTTAGCTACCTGGTTGTACGGTCCGTCGGAGGTGACTGCGAAAGTGGGCCAGGAACAGCGGCCGATCACAATAGAGACGGATACCGGCTATCCATTTGAAACCCGGGTCCGGATGAATATACACATGGAGACGGCCACGGCTTTCCCGCTGTATTTGCGCGTTCCACGCTGGTGCAGAAATTTCAGGGTATGGCTCAATGATACCGCTGTAGACAATGTCCAGCCAGAACCCGGTGGATTTGTCCGCATTCAGCGGGAGTGGACATCCGGCGATACCGTGGACATTGAGATGCCGGCGGAGATTGGCCTGACAGAATGGCCCCGGAACGGCAGTATGACCGTCAACAGAGGGCCATTGAGTTATTCTGTGTACATTGAGGAAAATTGGCAGAAATGCGGCGGGGACGCTGCATGGCCCGAATGGGAAGTGCTGCCCGCTTCTCCCTGGAATTACGGACTTAGCATAGATCGGGAGAATCCCTCCGAGAGTATTGATGTTGTTGAAAATGACGAAATCCCCGCTCAGCCGTGGACGCCCGAAGGGGCGCCGATTCGCCTGCGGGCGAAAGGGCGGAGAATCTGGAACTGGACCCTGCAGGAGAATCAAATGGTCGCACCCGTGCCCGAAAGTCCGGTGCATACCGATGAGCCGCTAGAAAGCATAGACCTTATCCCGATGGGATGTGCAAGGTTACGACTTTCCTGCCTGCCTGAGACTCCGTAACAGATAACTGCAAACCCCATTACTTTCAACTGCACAAGGAGTCTGCCAAATGCCGGAACTATGTCGTAAAGTTTCTGATCATTTTCCTCAATATCAAATGTTTAATCCGGCTATACCTGTGTACTGCATTACGCCTGATGTGGATGGGTGCTTTCATCGCTTTTTCGACACATCACCCGTCAGTCCATCCGGCCGATATGTGGGCGTTACAAGACTGAGGGACGAAACGAGGCCGCCCTCACCGGGGGAGACCGCCGATATCGTCCTGGTAGACCTCACCATCGGTACTCAACAGGTCGTGGCAGAAAGTAGGGCTTTCGGCACGCAGCTCGGTGCTCAAGTGCAATGGGGACGCACAGATAACGAACTCTATTTCAACGATATGCAGAACGGAGAGTGGAGGCCGTATGCGGTTTGTATGAACCCTTTTACGGGTGAGAAGCGAGAGCTCAAGGGACCGGCTTACATGGTCTCTCCTGACGGCAGAAAGCTGGCTTCCCCATGCATCCTGCGCACAGAGTTGACCCAGAACGGATACGGAGCGAGTGTTCCGGCCCCGTTCCTGCCCTACAACGTGGGTACATCCGATGATGACGGCCTTTACGTGACAGACGCAGAAACAGGCGAATGCAGACTGTTGCTGAGCTTTCGCGAAATCGTTGCCGCACTGGATGACAGCTACCGACGGGAACCATACACGAACGGAGCATTTTACGGATTCCACGTGAAATGGAATCCTCAAGGGACGCGCCTGATGTTCATTCTGCGCTATCGCCAGCCTGCTGGCGGCAAACATGGAGCGATGCCCTGCGACGTCATTACGTGCGATACCGATGGCTCGAACATCAATGTAGCCTTGACGTCTGCACAGCGATTCAAAGGGGGGCATCATCCCGACTGGTGTCCGGATGGAGACCACATTTCACAGAACCTGGCGGTCAACGACAATGGGCTTCGATTCGTCCGGTTTCGGTACGACGGAGCCAATCTGGAAACGCTTGGAGAACGGCCGGGCAGCGGACATCCCACCCTCCATCCGGACGGAAGGCACATATTAACGGACGCGTACACTCATGACGTATGTGCTTTCGCAGACGGCACCACTCCACTGCGATGGGTGGACATCCGGACCGACGAAGAAACTGTGTTAGCGCGGATCCGCACGCTCCCGAATGAATCCGGCCCGGAAAACATGCTGCGCGTGGATCCACATCCCGCCTGGGACTCTACTTACACCAGATTCGTCTTCAACGCATGTCCGCACGGAAGCCGGAAGGTCTACCTGGCAGATATATCGAAACTTCTTGGCGACGATTGGACCTGGAACGCATCTTCCAGACGAGATGCGTCTCAATCCTGATCGTTGTCGTCGTCGCGTTCGGTAAACTATACACCACCGTTCCCTCCGAGTACTGTCCGGCGACGAGGCTCGTATGAGGCTCGGTACCGCGACTGCATGAATCGGAAGCATACTAAAGCATGAACTCTGACCAGTCAAAACCGCGTGATCGACTTGTAGGGGTTCATGCTTCAGCATGTCTGCCAAACTTCATACCAGCATGGCCGCCTACGAAAGCGTAGGATGTACCCAATAAGAAACTACGCGCGGTATTGACGGTAAATAATCGCTCCACGCA
>CAJXKU010000196.1 GCA_913055945.1 uncultured Lentisphaerota bacterium
CCGGCTTATGCGCGACGCGTGGTACACAATCCTGATACCGACAGTTTTAATGCGCAGGTGTGGGAGCCGGAGACTCCCTATGCTTGGCAGAATTCACGCGTGAATCTGAGGTCAGAGGCACCTTTCATCTATGAGGCGCATGTGGGGATGGCGCAAGAGGAACCACGGATCGGGACGTACCGGGAGTTCACCGAGAACGTATTACCACGCATTGCGGCCGACGGGTACAATACCCTCCAACTGATGGCGATTCTGGAGCATCCCTACTACGGCTCGTTCGGCTATCATGTGACGAATTTCTTTGCACCCAGTTCCCGTTTTGGTCCCCCGGAGGATCTTAAAGCATTAATCGATGCGGCGCACGGGTACGGCATAGCTGTAATTATCGATCTGGTGCACTCACATGCCGCTAAGAACGCGGTGGAGGGGCTGGGATATTTTGATGGTACCAGGTATCAGTACTTTCACGAAGGAGATCGAGGATACCATGACGCATGGGATTCATTCTGCTTCGATTACAGTAAACCGGAGGTCTTTCATTTCCTCCTGTCGAACTGTCGCTATTGGTTGGACGAGTATCAGGTGGATGGGTTTCGATTCGATGGCATTACCAGTATGCTCTATAGCCATCACGGCTTGGGAAAAGTGTTTTCGTCTTATGACGATTATTTCCAGGAAGTCGATCAGGATGCAATAGCTTATCTGGCTCTTGCGAATGACTTGATCCATCGCGTCCACCCGGGGGCGATAACCATAGCAGAGGAGGTCTCAGGGATGCCGGCTTTGACGTCCTCCCAGGAGCACGGGGGGTGCGGGTTTGATTATCGGCTGGCTATGGGCATTCCGGACTTTTGGTCCGAGGTTTTAACGCAAAGAGATGAAGACTGGAACATGGACGGTCTCTTCCACCGGGTCACCGATCACCGTCCCGAGGAAGCGGTCATCAACTACGCGGAATCCCACGATCAGGCGATCGTTGGGGGTAAGTCGTTGATTTTCCAAATGATCGATGCAGATATGTATACTGACATGCATCGGGAGAAGGAGAATATTCAGGTGGATCGAGGGGTGGCACTGCATAAGATGATCCGACTGGCCACCGCCGCAGGAGGAGGGTCAGGATACCTGAATTTTATGGGAAACGAATTTGGACATCCGGAATGGATTGATTTTCCGCGCCCGGGTAACAATTGGTCATACCACTACGCCCGACGCCAATGGAGCTTAGCAGACAGACCCGAACTGCTTTATTCATGTCTCGCCAGATTTGATCAGGATATGCTGGCCTGTTTCCGAAAACACAATGTGCTGCAGAAACCCCAGCCTGTAGGTGTCAGTTTTCATAATGCCGACAATACGGCGGTTTGGCGCAGGGGGGACGTCGTATTTGTATTTAATTGGCACCCGGTGCAATCCTACACTGATTACCCCATTCCGATGCCGGCTTCCGAATACGAACTTATTTTAGATACTGACCAGCAGGTCTTCGGCGGACACGGCCGGATTGCTTCTGACCAGCAATACGCCACCTTTCCGGATGAACACGGAACCAGGTTTGCGTACCTTTATTTACCCGCACGGTCAGCGCTGGTTCTCCTGCAGAGGAATTCCACGGGCTAGGCAGGAGCCGATGCGGCAGAACAAACAGCCTGATTTGTAGTTTTATAGGATTTGGAAAGAGTGGCGTGAAAAATTTATAAGCTTATACTATCAGAAAGTGATAGCTCGTGCAATTCCGGGTACTTTATGGACAGAATTAGAATCGCGAACCAAACGTCAGGACGTTAACGTGTTGTGGTACAAGGGTTGACAAACAAACTCATTCGGGGTTCGGTGGTTCCTCTGGGCCTGCTCATGTGTTGTGTGTTCTGGCCTTTCGGAAGCGCCTTTGCACAAATGGAGAACGGGGCAGATTCATCAGAAAGTGCCGGGGGGGATTTCGATGCTTTTTCCGAGGAATTCGGAGAGCAGACAACTGAATCGGAAAAACGCGATCCGCTGGAGCCCTACAACCGGGTGATGTACAATGTGAATGACACGCTTTACGTGTGGGTTCTGAAGCCGGCGGCGAGGGTGTACAGTATCATTCCTGAAAATGTGCGGGAAGGGGTTGATCACGCTTTTAAAAATGTAAAGTACCCCATCTACGTGACGAACAATATGCTCCAGGGTGACTTTGAAGATGCGGGCATTAACACGATCCGTTTCTGCATGAATACAACGATGGGGTTAGGGGGAATGTTCGATGCCGCTGCGAGATGTTTTGACCTCCGTAGCGAGAGGGAAGATTTCGGTCAGACCATGGGGCGCTGGGGGCTTCGCCCGGGGATACCCCTCGTGCTTCCGGCCGTAGGTATGTCAACTGTCGTCGATGCACTTGGGCGGATTCCGGATGATTATCTGAATCCGGTCTCCTATGTGGATGGACGGGTATTCACGATGACGCGTGCGGTGGAAAAGCTTAACCTGTTATCTTTGAACTGGAAAGTATACGACAGGTTGAAAGAGGAGGCGCTTGACGAATATACCTACTTGAGAGATCTGTATCTGCAGAATCGTGAAGAAAAAATACAGGAGTGAAAGGAGCAACTATGCGTATCCGCTGGTCAATAGTGATTGCAGTTTTCGTAACAAATTTTGTTTTCGGATATTCGGTAGATGCCGAAGAGGCTGAGAAATCTGCTCTTGCTGCAGTTGAAGAAAAAGTGAAAGAGACGGTTCCCGCCGTCCTCGACATTCTTCGGAAGGAAGAAATGGCATCCGAAGAGAAGGGAGACAAAATCCTGGATATCTTATCTCCCGTTTTCCGTTTTGAACTGATGGCGAAGCTTACCCTCGGCCGACAATACTGGGGACAACTTACGGAGGAACAACAAGAGGAGTTTGTCGACCTTTTCGTGAAGCATTTACAAATGTCATATATCGGAAAGGCGGAACATTTCGCGGATAAAGAAATTCACTACGGTGATGCGGAGTGGTTGGGTTCGGGACGTCGAAAGATTCTGATGAATACGTATGTTTTCATAAACGACAGTAAGAATGTGATCAAATATAAGTTCTACAAACAGAGGGACGGATGGAAAGTCTACGACATAGAGATCGAAGGTGTCAGCATTATCCGCTCATATAAGTCACAGTATGTGGACGTGCTTGAAGAAGAGGATGTGGAGACGCTGTTTGAGAAAATCCGGTCGAAAGTGGACAAGAAAAAATGTCAGCTCGAGGAGGATGTCGATGCCGGGGAGGTCGAAGAAGAAGAGGAAGAGGAAGAGGATGAGGATGAGGATGAGGATGAGGATGACAAGAACGAATGAAGGGTAGGGAGATCCAGCAGGGTCGAACGTAAATAGCGTTCAATACGGGAAGAAGACTTGACATACGCCAAAAGCTCATTGGTTTTTTATTTGCCTGTGCTGTGGGCATAGTGGAAATCCAGAACTCAAGCGCAACCCCCGGGTTCGTGACAAACTTATCATGCGGTCTTTTGCAAATGTAACGCAACAGCTTTTGACAACTGCGATAGCCGGTTCATTACCTCAGGCGCCACGCCTTGACGGCCTGAGCGCCTGAGGTACGGCAGGCTGATATACGTGTGAGTCCGGCTATCAGGTGGCTCCGTATGGTGAGTTCTGGAGATCACGAAAAAATTTGATCTGGAAGGGAAGAGGGCACGATGACTTGGGCAGGCCGTCTTTTGGAGCTTTACACAAAAACCGTCATCCGGCATCCGTGGGCCGTGATCATTCTGATATGCCTCGGCGTCGGTTATCTTGGCTACCACATCAAAGACTTCGAACTGGAAGCTTCCCCTGATGCGCTGGTGGCGGAGAAAAGCGCAGAGTTACGGTATTACCGACAGTTGCAGTTCAGGTACGGCGGCCCTTCCGACGACTTCTTTTTTATCACCTTCACGCCCGCCTCAGGAGACCTTCTGTCCCGGCAGAATCTGACCGTGATTGATCGTCTGCGTCAGGATATAGAACGCGTCGAGTATGTAAGCAGTGTTCTCTGCATTTTAGATATTCCCCTCCTTAAGAATCCGCCGGGTGACTTGGGAGATCTGGCGGATAATATCAAGACGCTCCAGGATCCGGACGTGAACATGGAGCTTGCTCGCCGGGAATTGAAGAACAGTCCTTTGTATCAGGAACTGATCGTCAGCAAGAATCTTGAGACCACGGCACTCCGAATTGAGTTTGTGGAAAACGATAAGGCGCGTCGTTTGCTCAAGAAACGGACGGAACTGCGCGAGGAGAAGTATACGGAAGGTCTTACGGAAGAAGAGAAAGCACAATTGGAGGAGGTGTCGACGGCATATGAAGAGACCATGGACGAAGTACGCCGTAAACGACATCGGGCGCTGGAAAAGATTCGGCATATCGTTGATGAATACAGGTCGGAGGGAACGATTTACGCCGGCGGCGCATCTATGCTCGCTGACGATCTGATCAGTTATATCAAGCGGGATATACAGGTTTTCGGGATCGGGATGTTCCTCTTTCTTGTGGCGACGCTCTGGGTAATTTTTCGCCGTAAACGGTGGGTCGCGCTTCCGATTGGATGTTGCATCCTGTCGGTGGTGGCAATGATGGGGTTGCTGGGAATCGTCGGATGGAGGGTGACCATCGTCTCATCAAACTTCATCTCTCTACAGCTTATTATGACGATGGCTCTGGCCATTCATCTGGTGGTACGGTATACAGAAGTGCTGGCTGATAATCCCGACGCCGAAAAATGGTATCTGACCCGGGAAACGGTGCGCACGATTTTTACCCCCTGCCTGTATACGGTCCTGACGACGATCGCAGGATTCAGTTCACTCGTGTTCAGCGGGCTGCTGCCGGTGATCAATTTCGGCTGGATGATGACGATGGGACTGGCGGTCTCGCTCACAATAACGTTTCTGTTCTTCCCCGCTGCCGTGACGATCCTGAGAAAAACAACTGTGCATCAGGGACATGCGCGGTATGTGAAGGTGACAGATGTTCTGGCACGTTTCACTGAGAAGCGCCGGGCGATAATTTTCGGGATCAGCGGTCTCCTCGTAGCTGTTATCGTCCTCGGCACTTACCACCTGAATGTTGAAAACAGTTTTGTAAATTACTTTGCGAAATCGACTGAGGTTTACAAGGGAATGAAGTTTATCGACCGGCATTTAGGCGGTACGACGCCTCTGCACGTTGTGATCAATTTTGATGAAGAAAATGCCGGCGATGACGCCGAACAGAATTTGTCTCCTGATAAAAGCGGTCCGCCGGAGTCGGAGCCTCCTGCCGATGGTGCATTCGGGGACTTTTCCGAATTCGAAGAATCATCTTCGGAGGATGAGGTCTATTGGTACACACAGGAGAAAATTGGCACGATTCGCAAAGCTCATGATTACCTCGATGGGCTGAACGCAACCGGAAAAGTGCTGTCCATTGAGACACTCCTGAAAATTGCCAGAGACCTGCAGGACCAGGATCAGTTGGATAATTTTGATCTGGCATTGCTCTTCAAAAAATTTCCGGAACGCTTTCAGGATACCGCAGTGAAACCTTTTGTCTCGAAAGAAGATAATCAAATTAGAATGCTGTTAAGGATTAAAGACACGTTGCCGAATCTGGACCGGCATCAACTGCTTGCACAAATCAGGGAAGGGCTTCGGAACGAAGTCGGGCTCGATAAATCCCAGTACCGGCTTGCAGGACCCATGGTTCTTTACAGCAATACGTTACAGAGTCTTTACAAGTCGCAGGTACAGACCGCAGGTTTCACAATCGTGGCTTTGATGGCGATGATTTTTGTGTTGTTCCGATCTTTTAAGATATCGATCATTGCTCTTTTGCCGAATCTGTTGGCTTCCCTGTCAGTGCTGGGCTTTATGGGAGTGTGCGGCATTCCGCTCGACATCATGACGATTACCATCGTGGCTATAAGTATGGGCATTGCCGTGGATAATACCATCCATTATATCCACCGGTTCAGGCGGGAGTTCGAAAAGCAGGGGCAGTATCTGCCTGTGATGTACTTTTGTCATCGGACGATCGGGCTGGCTCTGTTCTATATTGCCGTTACCATCATTGTCGGTTTCTCAATTCTGACAGCCTCCAATTTTATTCCCACGGTGTTGTTCGGCGTCTTCACAAGTCTGGCTATTCTGATTGCCGTGACAGCCTCTTTGACGTTGCTGCCGCGGTTGATCATGCTCGTGCGTCCCTTCGGCAAAGAGAACAAGGAATGAAATCAGAATCTGCGAATCGGGCACCTTCGGTGCCGGAGTGCGATTTGCCCCCCTGGGCCAACCCGGTAGAGAAGGAAGTAATCAGTTCTGTCTGGGAATGCATCATTTATCCTAAAATTTAGGTTTATAGAGGAACGGATGTCGCTCATAGACTGGACAATTCTTGTACTGAATCTCGGTCTTTCGTTCTCTACAGCCGGGCATGCTCTGCTT
>CAJXKU010000197.1 GCA_913055945.1 uncultured Lentisphaerota bacterium
ACAAAGCTTCATTTATTTTATGCTGGATTTACGCGGTGTTATTCTGCGGAATCCAGGGTCATTTGGCTCAATCTGCCGTACTATAAGGCCGATTCGATCTTTCTCAAAGCAGTGGGTGCCTCAATATACAGCAATTACCAACGGGACCAGCGCAGCCAGTACGGCGTCGCGCATAGGGCACGGAACTGTATTTTTTATGTTAAAAGTTAATGGTGGAAAACTGGGGAAGGTAGTCCTGATTCTGCTCAAGCATGCGTTGGACCATCTCCCGGATTTCCGCTAGAGAGAGCACGGCCGCTGAGAGCGGATCATAACAGGCTGCGTGGTAAACTTTCTCCGGGTTTCCGGTCAGGGCGGCTTCCACGGCCATTTCTTCTACTGCGATGCTGATGTTGTTCAACGCAGCGAGTTGAGGAGGCAAAGAACCCACATGCAAGGGGGTGAAACCTCGGCGATCGGCCAAGACCGGGACTTCCACGCACGCGTTTTCAGGGAGATTCGGGATGATGTTGGTATTGGGGACGTTACCGTTGAATTCAATGGGTTCGCCGCCCATCCACGCATTGATGATATACGCGGCGTACTCATGGCCGCGTTCCAGGTTCAATGGTTGAGGATCGTTCAGCCAGTTCTGGAGCTCTTCACGCCAGTTCTCCTCGCGTTTACGATAGTCATTCAGGATAAATGCGTACTCGCCGGGGTTCCAGCCGGTGCCGTGTGTGCAGTATTTTTCGATCAGGTCCTGGCGTTTCCGGAACCACCAGTTGTATTCAGAGTTATGCCCGCTTGATTCGGTGACGTAGTAGCCCAGTGCCAGGAACATCTCGTTCCGCACCTGTTCCTGATTGTAGACATCTTCCCGATTCTGGACGGCTTCGCGGATGAGCGGATAGGCATCCTCTTTGTTCCAAAGGTATTTCAGATACCATGCCTGGTGGTTAATGCCGGCGCAGACATAATTGATTTCTTCTTTGGGAGCACCAATCCAGTCTGCAAGCATACCTGCCGTTCCCTGGACGCTGTGGCATAGTCCCGTGGCTCTGATGCTTGTCATGCGCTGGATCGCGCGACAGAGCATGGCCATCGGGTTGGTGTAATTTAAAAAGATGGCGTCGGGACAGAGTTCTTCCATATCTCGAGCTATGGCGAGCATTTCCGGAATTGTCCGCAGGGCTCGGAATATGCCGGAGACGCTCCTTGTGTCGCCCACATTGGTGTCCACACCGTATTCTTTCGGTATGAGAATGTCGTACTGCCACACGTCGATGCCGCCGGCTAAGATAGTACATAGCACAGCATCGGCGCCTTCAAGCGCTTCGCGCCTGTCTGTGGTGGAGGTCACAGTGGCAGGATAGTCGCCTTCATTCACGATTCGCTGCACAGCCTGAGTGATGTAGTCTAAGCGTTCCGGGTCAATATCCATGAGGACGATTCGGGCATCCTGCAGGCCTTCAAACGTGAGCAGGTCCCGGACCAATTTCCGTGTAAAACCGAAACTGCCGGCGCCGATGAATGTAATCTGTGCCAATGTACCGTTCCTTTATCTTGCTTTTGTCAGTACTCTGTTTTCCGATGCCTATGGCTTTGCGACAACAAAGGTTAAGCTCCGGCGACCCGGGGCATCCACAGCGGCTCGTTGCTCATCCGTTCGAAAAGCAGGGCGCGGATCATCTCGTGGCGGGCCTCGTGATAGCGAGGATCCGACCAGAGATTTTCCGTCTTATTCGGATCGTTCTGGCAGTCAAAAAGTTCGTAACGGTTTTCTTCCGGAATTACGGCAATCTCGTACCGGTCGCCCGCCAATATGCGCTGACAGGATGCGGCAGATTTTTGAGCAAGATTCCGGCTCTTTTCGTTAAGCGGCTCCTCTTTGGCGATTTCGGCCAACAGAAGATCTTTCGTCAGATTGGCTTTCAACGTCCGGCATTCTTCATCATCCCACAGGTTATTGAATTCGCCGGGATCGTTCTGCAGGTCAAAGAGTTCGCCATAGTCCTGATTATGGTAGATCGTCAACTTGTAACGTGAATCCACGTAGGTTCTTACGTGTACGGTTGTGGGTTGGTGGTGGTTTTCCACGATGGCGTGGTTCCGGCATTGCTCCTGCTGATCAAACCACGTTTGTTTTTGATCCACCCCGGTCATGGGTTCGGGGTTTTCGACCTCGCAGAAGGAGAGGAATGTTTGCGGTAGATCTACAAGTGATTGAATTGCGGATGATTCTTTTCCGGCGGGGATTGACCCGGGCATGGAGGCGATGAACGGAACTTTAATCAGATCGTCGTAATGGAATGGTCCTTTGGCGACAAGGTTGTGCTGACCGAAGAGATGGCCGTGATCGGTCGTAAACACCACAAGCGTGTTCTCGCGGAGTCCTTTTTTATCCAGATAATCAAGAATCTTTCCGATGTATTTGTCCATGCAACTGACCATGCCATAATAGACGGCAATGTTCCGGGCGAGTTCGTCCCGGTCTTTCAAGTGGCTGTGGAGTCCGTGTATTGCATTTCCGCCTTCTTCTTTCCAGTCGGAGAAGTCGGGGGATTCCTGTTGTGTGAGCTGGAAGTGAGGCGGGTTTTTCGCGTGTTCGCCTTCTTTACCTTGCGGGACGGTGATGTCTGCGGGGTCGTACATGGTATCCCATCCTTCGGGTACAAGGTAGGGCGGGTGGGGGTCGAAGAAACTGGCCCACAGGAAAAAGTTGTCGCCTGACTCGTGGTATTGGTCGATCAGTGCGTTGGTGCGTTCGGCAATCCAGTTGTTGTAGTGGTACTCTTCGGGTATCTCCCAGGTCCGGGAGTTGCTCTCGCGGTTGCCCGTCGGCGGACGGAAGTAATCCCGCCAATTGGTTAAGCCTTTCTCCTCCATCCAGATGGCGTAGTGCTGACCCACGTGCGCTTCGTCTACGTGATTGCGCGCGAGTTCTACATGCTCGAAGCCGTAGAATACATCATTGAATTTGCGCCAGAAGTCCAGGTCCTGCAGGGTGGGATAAGCCTCCAGGGATGGATACTCAGGGGTGGATTTCAGTTGTTGGAAATGTGCTTTCCCCACGAGTGCCGTCTGGTATCCGGCTTCCCGGAGTATGTCGCCTACGGTGTTTTCAGACTCGGGCAGTTTTGTTCCCAGCGAGTAAGCACCGTGCTGGCTGGGGTATTTGCCGGTGATCATGGAGGCACGCGTGGGCGTGCATGTAGGGTTGGGGGCGTAGGCGCGTGTGAAGAGAGTGCCTTCCTGAGCCAGGCGGTCCAGATTCGGCGTCCGGATTTCCGGATTCAAGCATCCGAGCGTGTTCCAATGCTGCTGATCACTTGTGATGAGAAGGATGTTAGGGCGTGCCATAAGGGATTCCTTATATGTTGTTTTTCGGGGATAGAAACCCGGTCAACGTGTGTCGACCAGGGAAAGCCATACAGCGAGCATAACCTTATTTCGAAAATGACTGCTACATGTCCGGTAATGCGTGAGTACATTACTATAATTCGGTGTGTCCCGTCTGCGTCGCGGAGTACTGTTTAATAAGCCATTCCGCCTAGAACATTCTCAAGAAAATTCTTTCCCATGAGCAGGTTTCCTTCCGCATCGGGATGCAGATTGTCGGGCAGATACGCTGATGCCAGTTCATTCCCGAACAGGAGGCGGCCGTCAAAGTAGTACAGCGTGTGATCATGGTTGGTGTGCTGGATTCTTTTTGCCGCGTCAGCAACTTCCTGCCGCATAGCTTCGAGTGTGAAGTCCACGTTATTGGGCGTTCGTTCCCGTGTCGGGGCGATAATGGGTGAAATTAACGCTAAAGGGGTGGTGGGGTGCTTTTCGCGAATGGTTTCAATAAAGCCGATAATTGCAGGTTTGAATGTTCTGGCGTTCAGGCTGTTCTTCCCGTACACATTAATGCCCACTTTCAGAGAAATAATATCTGCCTGCAAGTTGCCGATTTCCCGGGCGATCATGGGGTCGAGGTGACACTCTCCGCCGAATCCGAGGCATGTCAGATCAAGCTCTGCCTGCCGCGCAACGAAGGAAGGCCATGTTTCGGCGGGACTGTGGGAGCGGGCACAGTGCGTGATTGAACTCCCGTACGTGATCCACTTTTTGCCTTCGGAGGGACCGGGTTCCAGCGTAGCGTCATCATCAAGCTCAAGTCCAGTCAACCATACCTCGGCATCCCCCGGCAGCCAGACGGTCACGGTTTTCTTTCCGGGGGGAAGTTCGCAGAATTCGACTTTAGACTGTTGTGCCGGGAGGCTCGCTGAGTCGTAAATCTCAGCGCCGAGACATAAGACGAATGTTCGTTTGTGGGGGGCGGCTTCCGCGAGCAGTACGAGCCGGCGGGTATCTGTTTCAATGTGTAACCGAACGCCTGCAGGTTTGACCGCGTTTGCCAATAAATTTTCCTCGGGCGAAGGGAAAAGGGTTTTCCGGGTGTGGGGCAGGCGCCATGGGCGCAATGCACCACTTCTTTCTTCAAGGGACAGGGAGCCCTTTATATAAGATTCGGATATCCGGATATGTTTCATATTCACATGCTCTCCAGCGGTTCAATGGTTAGGCTGCTGAGTCCTTCTGTCAGCAAGGTACGCACGCGAGCACAGAGTGCGAGTCGTGCTTGGCGTAATTCCGGGCTCGAAGCGTTCAGAACGGAACACTCCCGATAGAATCGGCTGAATGACTTGGCCAGGTTCAGCAGGTACGCGGTGATTGCAGCCGTATCCTGTTCGCGGGCGGCGCGGCGAAGTGTTTCTCCGTAAAGAGCGCACTGCAGAGCGAGATCTTTCTCTTCAGGCGTGCCCAGCGTGTTCCAACACACTGCGCTTTCGTCCACTGTTTCGTCGGCTTTACGCAGAATAGAGCTTATGCGGGCACAGGCGTACTGCACGTATGGGCCTGTGTCTCCTTCGAAGCGTACGGCCTTATCGGGGTCAAAGGTTAATCTTGTGGTCGGCTTCGCACTCAAAAGCATGAATTTGACGGCGGCCATGCCGATCATTTCTGACCTCTGGTCCAGGTCTTCCGGGTCTTCTCCTTCTGTCCGTTTCCGCGTTTCGCTGCGGGCAAGATCCGCCATTTCGTCGAAGAGTTCGTCTGCATCCACAACGGTTCCTTCCCGGCTTTTCATTTTGCCGGAAGGCAGGTCAATCATTCCGTAGGGCATGTGTGTAAGCTGATCAGCCCAGGTATAGCCGAGTTTGCGCAGTATGGCAAAAAGCACACGGAAATGGTGTTTCTGCTCGTCCCCCACGATCCAGATCTGCTGGTCTGGTTCGTACTCCTGCTGCTTGATCAGCGTGGTGCCCAAATCCTGCGTGACATAGACACTGGTGCCATCCTTTCTCAAGACGATCTTGTGGCCCAGCTTTTCATCCTCCAGATTGCAGAATACGGCTCCGTCCGAGTGTTCCTCCAGCAGTCCTTTTTCCAAACCTTCATGCACGAGTTGGCGACCATAATGAAAAGTCTCGCTCTCGAAATACACTTTGTCGAATTCGACTCCCATCCGTGCGTAGGTCTGCTCAAATCCCTGCATGACCCATTCGTGCATGGTCCACCATTGCCGGAGGACGTCCGGATCGCCCTGTTCCCAGGCCACAAGCAGATTTTGGGCCGCTTGGCCGATTTCGGTCTTCAGCAGGAGGTCTTCGTCGGGGCTGTCTTTGAATTCGGGATGCTGTTCGCGTAGTTCTTCAAGTTGGCGTTTCTGTTCCTGTTGGAACATGACGTAAAAATCGCCTACGAAGTGGTCGCCCTTCCGTCCGGTGGACTCGGGCGTGGCGGCGTTCCCCCACCGCTGGTACGCAATCATTGACTGACATATATGGATTCCCCGGTCGTTGACAAGGTTTACCGGGATCACGGTGTGCCCGACGCGCCTGAAGATGGATGTGATGGCCTGTCCCAGCGCATTGTTGCGTACGTGTCCCAGATGTTGCGGCTTATTGGTGTTGGGGGCGCTGAATTCGATGAGAATACGTTGCTGCTGTTCCTGGGGCAGCTTCGCATCCCGGAGCAGTTGTGTTTCATCAGCCACGGTTTCCTGAAACAGCGGAGCGGCGGTGATAACAATATTGACAAAAGCTTTGACACAGATGGCTTGTTCCACGTCGGGATGTTGCTCGAGGTACTCCTGCACGGTTTGGGCGATCTGCTCCGGTGATTTCCGTAACGTCGGCGCCAGGCGGAAGCAATTGATAGTGACTTCGCCTTCGTAGTCCTGCGGACACAGTTCCCAGGTGACATCGAGGTTTTCGAGAGCGTGTTCTTTACAGAGGTGTGCTTCCAGATCTTGGATAAATGAAAATTTCATAGCGCATACCTTATCGTGTATAATTGCACGTCATATTTACCTTGAGGCGGGCGAACGTCATCAGCTTTCGGTGTTTTGCCGGGGTTCGCGGTGTAAAGGTGGATTGCCCCT
>CAJXKU010000198.1 GCA_913055945.1 uncultured Lentisphaerota bacterium
CTTCAGACGGTTCCGGGAACTGTTTCGCTGACAGTGCGGAAAAGACTGGACATCGAAACGTCTTCTGGAAAAGCTGCCCCGATCCTCACTTATCCTGACGGCAAGCCTTTTTTTATAAAAATTCCGGTCGGAGAAGAAGGCGGACAGTGCTTCGTGGGAACGGTCACGGCCAATCGGGACTGGTCCAACTGGCCGTTACGGCCTTCCTTTGTGGTTTTCCAGCAGCTATTACTCGAGCAGGCGGCAAATCCGCCTTCTTTTCCCTCAAGCATCGAAGTGGGCGAGACATATCCTCTGAGCGTAAAAGGGGAAGGCAGGACGCTCGAAATCCGGATGACCACCCCATCCGAAAAAGGCGTGGATGTAACGGCGAACCGGTCCACCCTGAAGAACCCCTTTTCTGTCCACGGCTTTCGGGAGCCCGGGATGTACATGCTTTCGTGGGAAGGTGAACAACGACCGGTCGCTGTAAATACACCTGCCGCCGAAAGTCGCATGGTGTATACAAGCAAATCTGTGCTTACCAGTTCCGGTTCGCAATCACTGCACGTGCACTATTCGCGCAACCACGAGGAGCAGGAGGCACTTATGGCAACTTTGATGAAAGGACGTCCACTGTGGCCTCTGCTGCTGACAATCGCTTTCCTGCTCGTGCTGCTTGAGCCGCTTATAACCAATATGCATCGATGGGCAGGGCAAATTCCGGAAAGATTACGCACATTGGTTCCGCAACTGAGCAGGCATGACCTATGATGACGGCGAGCATAATCATCAACCCCGTACTCCCGCTTGCGCTCCTCGCAGCATTGACAGGGGGGTTCTCCCTGCTTTTGTGGTACAGCTTCCGGAAATGTGAAGTCCGAGCGCGACAAAAAGTTATCCTTTGGGGGCTCCGGACAGCAGCCGCCATCCTTGTCGCGTTTGTATTATGTCAACCTGCTCTACGCCAAAGCCGTCATATTCAGAAACCGCCGATACTTGTAACGGCCATCGATGTTTCCGCCAGCATGAAGGAGGAAGTGGATCCCGACCAACCACCGCGCTATGAACGTGCACTTGAATATTTACAAAGCGGCGTCCATGATAATGTTGCAGAGAAATATCGAACCATGCGTTATACGGTCGCGAATAAAGCTGAACGGCTTTATAAGGACCCGGATAATCTGATATTCAGTGCCTCCAGAAGCAGGATCACAGAAGGTCTGAATCAGATTTCCCGGGACCTGACAGGTCAGAACGTAGCGGGCATTGTCCTTCTAAGCGACGGCTTGGATGAAAGTGAAGAAGAACTTTCCGCCGCGGCAGCCAATATTCCTGTGTTTATCCCGGCGCTCGAGAAAGAGTTCCGCAAAGAGCCGGAAGAAGACATTCGCATCACGAACGTCAACTACCCGGAGCTGCTGACGGTAGACTGGGAAGCCGAGGTGACGTTCATTCTGCGGCGCAATCAAAGCGGCGAGCGAACAGTGCCTGTTCAGTTTTTCAAAAACGGCGAGTTAAAGACCAAAAAGAATGTCCACTTTAAGAAAAATCAGCGCATGAAGGAAACCTCCCTTTCCATCCAGCCCAAGAAGACCGGAGAACATGTATACAAAATCCAGATAAATCCTGCCGACGATGCCCGCTTCACTAACAATCGGCGGCGTTTTATCATTGAAGTCACTCAGCGGCAGAACCGTGTGCTCTACCTGGAGGATAACCGCAGATGGGAATTCAAGTTCTTAAAACGCGCATTGCTGGCTGAGAAAAGGATTCACCTCACCGCATTTGTGGGAAGCGGTAACAACACATTCCTCAAATTCGACGAACGAAACACGGGTGGCAGCAGCAGCGATCTGCCTGAGCTGACACGCCGATATCTTTCGCAGTTTCGGGCAATTATTCTCGGCGATATTCCGCCGCAGGACATGTCAGCCAAGGCCTGGGCCGAATTGAACCGATTCGTTGAAAAAGGGGGGGGATTGTTACTGGCCGGCGGGAAAGATGCGCTCAGCCCCGAGGGATGGGCGGCGCAGAACGAAATGCGGCCGCTGCTTCCGGCAGTGAGCAAAGAAGACGCACACATGCGCGAAGGCCAGATTTCGGTCCGCCTCCGTCCCCAAACGCGATCACATCCTGTGATCAAAGGCCTGAAACAGGATAACGAGTTGCCTTCCCTGTTAAGTCACTGGGGACCGGTTGAGCTTGACAGTCTATCCTCTGTACTGCTTCAAAGCGAAGAAGGGTCTCCCATTCTCATCACCAGACGTTACGGTGAAGGCCGAGTCGCCATGCTTCTCACAAACACTCTCTGGCGTTGGCAACTCCAGCGCAGGGCCAAGGGTAATGAGGGTGAAAACCGTGTTTATCGCAGACTGATTGTACAACTCGTTCGCTGGCTTATTCCCGAGAAGAAAGAGATGACAGAAACAGACCGGTTTCAGGTGGTCACGAACAGCAGAAGTGTAACACTCAGAGAAGAAGTAAAAGTGGGCGCCTACGCTGGGCAAAGCATGAAAATTTCATCAGAGTCCCTGGTATGTAACATTTCCACGCCGGAAGGCAACGAAGAAAGCATTTCCCTGGTGCAGGCACAACTCGGGGAAGACTTTGACATCAGCGGTGAAACGGTAAACGGCTATAAAGGCACTTATACCCCCACCCAACCGGGCCGGTATACGTTCAAAGCAAGCCTCCCTGACGGTACACAAAGCGACAAGAAGCAGGTATTGGTCAAACGACCTTACGCAGAAAAGACAGGCCAGCCGCTTGCGCAGAAGCGGCTGAAAAAGTTGGCCGGTCAAACCGGCGGTGCTTTCTTTAAATGGGAAGACAAGACTGAACTCCGAGAAGCACTCCCGTATAACCCCACGGAAATACAACAAGTATCAGAAGAATCGGTCTGGACGCATCCTGTGATTCTGGTTGTCCTGCTGGCATTATTCTGCGGCGAATGGTATCTGCGGCGCAGATTCGATCTGCTGTGAGTTTTGGCGTACAGCCCAGAAGAACTACCCCAAAAGCCGGACCAGGTGCCGCAACTGAATACAAATCACAAGAACAACGGGCCCGGCAAGTCCCCATCGGGTATAACACCACGTTTTGATCAACGTATACACCCCGCCTGACAGGAGGACGAGCATCGCTGCAGTAACCGGATTACTGGACCACAGCTGACTGAAAAGTATGCACTGCTGAACGAGAAGCGCCAGCACGAAGCCGGCCCATTCGCGACGGGTAAGTCGCAGCGCAAAGGCATAAGGTGCAATTATCAAAAGCAACGGCTGCAGCAGGGCTTTCCACGGAAGGCTTTCTGCCCAAGCGGACAAAGATTGGGGGAAAAAATCGGGCCTGATTGTTTTCAGCAGCGGGTCAACGACAATGAAGGAAAAAACCGACATACCTATGCCGAGAGCGAGAAGCAGCGGCCAGCTTTTCTTCAGCGCTGCAGTATAATAGACATCCGTGCCTGAATCAGACGCACGCCAAGCTACGGCAACTTGTGCTACCAGGATCGCCAAAGGAAACAGGAAGGCGATACGGAGTTGCAGCAGCTGAGCGTCGTCCGTTTTTGAATACAGGTAAGGTAAGCAGGTTATAGCGATAAGGACACCGGTGGGCACGGCGTAAAAAAGTGTGGTTTTCCTCATTAGATTCCGCATAACGACGAAATACCGTGTAACAAACGTCTGCAAACACGAAACAGTTTTTTTTGGAATGAAGAACCGCCGGTGACTCCCCACCTTCGCCCTTGTCGTCCGGGGACGGGACCTACTTACCCTTCGGAGCCATTAAGAACATTTGAAGCATGCCGGGCAAACAGTCCCCGTACGTCATCCCGATATTCCTCCAGGATTTGGCGCCCCCGCTGCTGATGATCGCCACAGTGATAGAGAGCGCGCGCCAGCGTAATCTCCCGGAGACACGGCGTTCTGCGCCGGGATTCAACCGGACTGTCGTATAAGGGTTCCCAGTTTATCATGACGTGACCGCTCATGCCGGGCTTGTCCAAAAGTTCCGCCAGCGGACGGGCAGCATCACTCATCCCCAGGTTCTCCAACGCCAACGCCACAGAGCGGTGGTGCGACAGGGTTATGTGCTGATCAAGCATCTGCAGCTTGTTCAGCAACGCAGGCAATGCGCGCTCATCCTGCGTCTGTCCCAGGGCGAGGATCAACCCATCCACCGGCGTCGGCAGATAGGCATACTCGGCCATTCGGCCCTGGTATATTTTGGCGTCCCATTCGCTGATTCGTTCCAGTGCCTGTACGAGCGCGGGAACAGCCTGTTTCTCGCCACGCAGCCCCAGCAACTTTGCGACACCGAGTCTGTCCTTCGCAGGCATGTCGTCGAACATCCGGCGTAACTGCGGAACAGCAGTTTCAGGATGCGCCATGATAATCGCAAGCGGCCTGTGTGACTGTTGGTAACCCGACGCCTCCGCAAAATCCCGAACCGCCTTCTGTACATGCTTCAAAGGCAAAGGGAACGAGTCTGTATGCTCAAGGGCCTCCGCGGGGAGATTCCCGATATGTACCAGGTGTTTCTGCAGTTCTCGAACGTCGATATTGCGGACATTGATATTCTGAGCACTTGCCATGGCCGCCGCAACACCCGCAGCGTACCCCTGATTGTGCAGATCCGGCTGCATGCGCACCATTGCCGCAGCATCCCTGTGCATACTTATACCGAGCCCAGTCACGAGCAGATTCTCAATCCCGCGAGGCAGAAGACATCTATACGGCGTGTAACACGTGCCGCCGGGACCCGGCCGAATTTTCTGCCACGACTGTTCATCATGCGGCAATGCTGCAAAGTACAGGCTGCTGGGGTAACCATGCGAATCGTAATCACTGCCCGAGTAAACAATACTGTCCGCGTAGGTTCGCCCGGCGATCTGATCCACATACTTCAGTGTATGCTCCCCTACGATCCGGCGTCTCTCTCTTGTCTGCACCAGAGACCCCACATCAAAAACTTCTTCTTCTTTCGTCTGCCGTGCTCCGGCCAGGCTGTACCGCAGGTTGACCATATCACTGTCATCCACAAACAGATAGTCCGTGTTTTCGTGGTAGCTTTCAACGTGGCGCGGCGGAAGCCCGGCACCCTGCATGGCCACATCATAAGGGTCTCCGCCATACACACACTGTGCTCCCGCGGCTGCCGCAATGTCAGCGTTCCCCGTCGCGTCAATCACGGTATGTGCCTGCACCAGGCCATGCCCGCTTTCCGAAGCCACCAGCACCCCTGTGACACTGCCGCTCTGATCGTTCACGCCGTAGGCGAGCATATTCAGCCAGATATCTCCGCCGAGGGAGCGTATCTGCTGCCTGAACCACTCCATCTTATCCTCCGGTTTGAACGTCTCATCCATGAACGGAACTTCGCAGGTGAACCCTCGGTGCTCTCCATGATGCGGCTTACCGATCAGTCCGAGTGTACCGGTTCCGCCCAGCCCTTCCTGATACTCAATAACAAGAACACTTCTGCCCTGCCGCAGAGCTCCGATAGCGGCACACGCACCAGAGGTTCCGCCGCCGACCACGACGATGTCGAACCTTGCCCAGCAGGGCGGCTCTTCCTCCCTGACGCATGTACGAGCAGGGTTCGTCCTGTGTCCGCGCACCCCGCCCGTCAAGCACTTTTGAGCTTCAGACGACGTTGTCTCCTGCGAGTTGCCGCAGGCTAAGCTCGAATACGGCTCCTTCTCCACGCCCACGTTATGTGCTGCCTGCCCCACTTCACGTCCGAGCACCTCCGAGACGGGAGGGCGCATGAGTTCGTGCGCTTCAGCACTGGTCAAGTCCGCACAAGGCCCAAGAACAAAGAGGTTATCATGCTCACGCGGGCGACATGCTTCCCGGCGGCAGGAAACAGCATCCGGCTTACCCTTTGCCGGGCGTTCACTCGCAATCGTTTCCGGGGGAATAAAGTAAAGGCGCTCTGAAGCCCGCAACTGCCCTGGACAGAAGGTCTTGTCCCGGGCGATCTGTTCGGCGGCCGGAAGCATAGCGTCAGGCCCCTCAGGGGTACTGAGCTCAATATCGTATTCAAGCAGCTCATAGGCAGTCTCGCCGTTTGTAAACGGTATCCGCCGCGATGCACCCTGCGCCTGATCTTTGTGTGCGAGCACGATCCGCTTGAAATCGGTTTTGTCCAAAGGTCGAGCGGGGGCCAGGATGCCTGCATACCGGGCCAGAGCGGCAGAGTGTGTGGCATCGACGATCACCCTGCCCCGCACAAACTGTTCGCCCGCGCGGTCCACAATCATCGCTCCGGCCGGTTCTCCGTTCTCCGCTTTCTGAATTCCGATCGGCATACACCCGAAGATCACTTCAACCCCCGCTCGCCGGAGCGCGTCATCGAGGCACTTTTTCACTCGGAGAGGGGTGGCTGTAGATCCTGCCGGGGAAAAAATATCCT
>CAJXKU010000199.1 GCA_913055945.1 uncultured Lentisphaerota bacterium
ATACGGCGACCACCGAGATCTACACTCTTTCCCTACACGACGCTCTTCCGATCTGCACGTGGCGTCACCACTGTCCGGAAGCTGGAACAGCCTATGTCCTCAACCTCATGTCAGCGCCTTTTAGAGATCCTCACCGCACACCAGCCGAATTACGTTTCCGGTACGCAGATCGGCCGGGAGTTACAGATTTCCCGTAATGCGGTATATAAACATATCAAGCGACTCCAACAGGAGGGATACACCATTGAATCCTGTCGCCACCGCGGACATCGCCTGCTGGCCCGCCCGGATACGCCTACCGAACGGGAAGTTTCACCTTTGTTGAGCACTGACTCCTTCGGGGGGACCATTTATTACGCCCCGTGGATAACTTCCACAAACACATGGGCAAGCGCGCTCGCTGCCCAAGGAGCACCTGAGGGGACCGTTGCAATAGCTGACGCTCAGCAGAACGGCAAAGGGCGATGCGGTCGGGAATGGTTCTCCCCCGCGGGACGGAATCTGTATTTCTCGCTGATTCTCAGGCCCTCTCTTGAGCCGTACCGCATTACGCAACTCCCTGTTATCGTGGGCATGTGCATCGCGAAAACCCTGAACAATCGTTTCCCGGCAATACGAGCCGGGGTAAAATGGCCCAACGACATCCTCTGTCACAGAAAAAAAACGGGCGGCATTCTTTGCGAGATGAGCTGCGAATCCGACAACGTAACGCACGTGATCCTCGGGGTGGGCCTGAACGTGAATACGAAGCCGTCGGAATTCCCCGCCGACTTGGCCAACACAAGCACGTCTCTTCAGTGCCTGCTCGGAAAACAACTACATCGACCTGCTCTTCTGGCTGATATTTTGCAGAACCTGGAGCTTACCTACAGCCAATGGCAGGACACCGGAGAAGCCCCGTTCCTGCAGGAATGGCCGTATCTGTGTGTCCATCATGACGAAATAATTTCTTTTGAGACAAACAATGGAAGACTTAAAGGCCGCTCAACCGGAATCACACCGGAAGGCGCACTCATACTGGAAACCGAAGACGGCGCGGAACATGTCATTCACAGCGGTGACGTCGATCTTCTGAATCAGAACCGGAAACCTGGAACTGGAGCTTATATCGACCATGCTATGGTTCGGCATTAAAACGGCCACCTCCGCCCCGGCAAACTACGACGGCCTAACAGAAGAAGAGGCTCTGCAGGTCCTTCAGGAAAGCGATGATCGTCTCCCTCACATTTTTGCCGCCTGCGATACACTGCGGCGGCACTACTTCGGCAACCATGCGCACCTGTGCTCCATTGTAAATGCAAAGAGCGGCGCGTGCAGTGAGAATTGCGCTTTCTGCGCTCAGTCCGCTCATCACTCGGCAGAAGCCGATTGCTTTCCTCTTCGCGAAGTCACTGAGATCAAACAAGCCTACAAAGAAGAGGCAGAAAACCTGCCCATCCAGCATTTCGGTATCGTAACAAGCGGCGGCAAACTCTCCGGCGACGGATTCGAAACGGTCAAGCAGGCGGTGGCTTCTACGTCGGATGCTCCGCAGAAAGCAGCCTGCTGCGCATCGCTGGGATTCCTGGAGCAGCATGAACTCGAACAACTACAGAGAGCAGGACTCAAACGCTTCCATCACAACCTGGAAACAGCAGGATCGTATTTCCCGCAGATCTGCACAACCCACAATTATGAGGACCGTTTGGCCACCCTCCGCAAAGCTCGGTCCGCTGGACTGGAAGTCTGTGCCGGCGGAATTCTCGGCATGGGCGAATCGCTGGAGCAACGGGTGGAACTTGCCTGCACTTTGAGACGTGAAAATGTTGACAGTATCCCGCTGAATTTCCTTATTCCCATTCCGGGCACCGCCCTGGATAACACAGCCGCCATGGAACCCCTTGATATGCTCCGCACCATTGCCATGTTCCGGCTGGTGAACCCGGCTACCGAGATAAAAGTCTGCGCCGGGCGCCTCAATTTACGTGATCTCCAGTCCATGATTTTTCATGCGGGAGCGACGGGAATGATGATCGGATCACTGTTAACCGTCGCCGGCAGGGACGTGCAGGAAGATCTGCAGATGCTCAATGACCTGGGAATGGACTACGATGCAGACACCGCAGTGGATACATAACGAACTTTCAACCCTCGAAGACAAAGCTCAACGCCGTTACCTGCGCCAGCTTTCAAACACCGGCGGCGTCATTCAGGACGGCGATAAAAGGTATCTGAATTTTTCCTCCAATGACTACCTCGATCTGGCGAATGATCCTGACGTTATTCAGGAAAGCAGGTCCTACCTGGAAACGTACGGTGCCGGCTCTACCGCTTCCCGTCTCATCGCCGGTACTTTATCCCCGCACACAGAGCTTGAATCAGCCCTGGCCGATCATAAAAAGACAGACAGTGCCCTTGTATTCGGCAGCGGCTTTCTGACCAACGTCGGCGTTATCCCGTCCCTGGTGGGCAGGAACGACCATATTTTCGTAGACAGGCTCGCCCACGCCAGTATCATCGACGGAATTACGCTGAGCCGGGCACACTGTCATCGCTTCCGTCACAATGACGTAGCTCATTTACAGCAACTGCTCCACAAGCATTTTTCATCAGGCCGACGGCTTATTATTACCGAATCTGTTTTCAGTATGGATGGTGATCTCGCACCATTGGAGCAACTAGCGGAGGTTGCCCGCGATCAGGAGGCACTGCTGCTGATCGATGACGCCCATGCTACGGGCGTGTTCGGCCCCGATGGTGCCGGTTTAACTGCACAGGCCAACGTGCTTCCGGCTGTCACTGCATCCATGGGCACACTCAGCAAGGCGCTGGGCGGGTACGGAGGATTCGTGGGATGCTCCGCGGAAGTGCGGGAATTCTTTGTAAACAGAGCCCGGAGTTTTATCTACAGTACGGCTCTGCCTCCGGCAGTGCTCGGAGCAGCCCTGGGCGCGCTCCGGAAAATCCGAACCTCGCCGGGTTTGAGAGAGCAGCTGCTGAACAAAGCTGACAGCTTCCGGCACCTTCTCCAGCAGAAAGGACTCCACACCGGACATTCGGAAAGTCAGATCATCCCCGTATTCATCGGCCCTAACGACACAACACTCAAGGTCGCTGAACGGCTCAGAAATGAAGGGATTTTTGCTGTTCCGATACGCCCTCCCACGGTGCCGAAGGGTACAGCACGTCTGCGGCTCTCGGTGACTCGAGCTCACACGGACACCGATCTCGACCGGGTGGTCTGTTTAATCCAGCAAGCAGCCGAACAGGAAGGGGTCATCTGATATGGAGGAACTTCCCATCTGCTCATGCCACACGGTGATGGTTTCCGGATGGGCGCACGCTGGAAACACTCTCGAACCGCTCTACAGCCGTATACCCAACCTGAGCAACGTCACCTTCACCTCGCCGAGAGACCTTTACCGGAACGTTCAGGATGCGTCATCGCAAAACGGCGGGAATACTCCTACGCATTCTGCGTATGCCGAAGCATTGATAGACCGGATCCGATGTCTTTCCGAGCCTGTTGTACTGCTCGGCTGGTCAACCGGCGCCATGATCGCCCTGGAAGCCGCTGTCCACTTTCCCACTCAGGTAAAAGCCCTGATATTGTTAAGCGGCACCGCCTCCTTCAGCTACAGCAAGGCCTGCCCTTGGGGCGTTTCTCCGCGCACCATAGACGCTATGGCCAAACATCTGAAAAGAAACCCGGAATCGGTCCTGGACGATTTCTTCCGGCGTGCAGCTTCACCGGAAACAGTGAGTTCCGCTGAAATCGACCGGAAAATCGACGCCGCACTAGAAGAAGGAACTGAATCCCTGCGATATTCATTGACTTATCTGCGCGAAACAAACCTGAACAGAATCCTCCCGCATGTTCGCCAGCCCTCTCTGCTGATCCACGGCAAACAGGACGCAATCGTCTCCGCAGCAGCTGCCACCCATTTAAACAAACACATGCCGCGAGCCGCCAAAATCACGCTGGCTGAGATCGGGCATACACTCCCGGAGCAATGCGCGGATACAACAGCAATCTACATCGAACAATTTCTGAGCAATCTACCATGACTGACACCGGCAACATAGAAAAGAGCTTATCCCGGAACGACGTACATAACGAGCAATGCCTGCACGCTCACAAGCGCTTCGGAGCCGCCGCCTCTACGTATGACCAATACAGTGAAGTCCAGGAAAAGGTCGCTGACACCGTAGCGAGTATGTGCCGCAGATTCCAGCCGCGGCATATTCTGGAAGCAGGATGCGGAACAGGGCTGCTGACTCGCCGCATCCTGCGGGATTTTGAATCAGCTGCCGTCACCGCTGTAGACGCATCGCCCTCGATGGTCGAGCAGTCCCGAAAAAGACTCAACGCTAGCAGCAGCCGTGTATCATGGCAGGTCACAGACCTTGCCGGGATGAACCTGCCCTGCCGATACGATTTAGCCTGCAGCAGTTCAGTACTGCACTGGGTACAGCCATGGACAAAAGCCTTCCGCTCGATAAGCAGAGCATTGCTTCCGGAAGGTGTCCTCGTGGCCGGCATTATGCTTCAGGGAACGCTCCATGAACTCTCGGTCGCCCGCCAATGCGCGGCACCGGAAAAACCGAACGCCGTGCATTTACCTTCATACGATGACATCCAGCACGCGTGCAGCTCGGCCGGCCTTAAACTGGATGAAACTGATACGCAGCGTATTGTCGCGCGCTACACCTCTGTCCGCGAATTCCTTGCAGCCCTGCACAAACAGGGAGTGACCGGCACAACCAACCCTGCCAGGCGCCCCCTGAATCGCACAGAACTGAACCGTCTCGTTCTCGAATATGATCAACGCTTTCGCCAATCCGACGGCTATCTTCCGGCCACTTTCCAAGTCCTTTTCCTCCAGGCAACCAAAAGGTTTCATCATGCATAGCCCCGGGACGACGCCCATATTTGTAACCGGCACGGATACCGGCGTCGGTAAGACCATTATCGCAGCCGCGCTCGCGAGCTTACTGCGCGAACATGGTTTCGATGCCGCCCCCATGAAACCGATTCAGACAGGCGCCTTCATCAACGGAGACAACCGTAAAAGCACCGACCTGGATTTCTGCCTCGCCGTGAATAACCTGGATCCGGACCCCGGGGTTTACCGATGGATGCTGCCGGTTGCCCTGCCCCGCGAATGCTCTCCTCATCTTGCTGCGCGTGCACAGCATACGGCTATCTCGCCCGAAACCATAACAAATGCTTTAGATAAACTTTGCGGCATATACGATCCAGTGGTGATCGAAGGCGCCGGCGGCCTGCTCGTACCGCTGAACAGCCGGCACACAATGCTGGACCTGATTAAACGTACAGGTGCCTAGACAGTTGTCGTTTCCCGGTCCGGCCTGGGCACCCTGAACCATACCCTCCTCACACTTAAAGAACTGCGGCGCGCCGATGTGCCTGTAAGCGGAGTGGTCTTCTGTAGCGCTTCAACTGATGAGTGGTCAGACATTGAGCTGGACAATTTCCGAACGGTTAAGGAGTTTACCGGTACAGAGATCCTGGGAAAAGTGCCGCGGATTTCAGATGTTCATAAAAAGAATCTCTCAGCCACTGAATTCCGCAACAAACTCCGCCCGTGTTTTAAAGAATCCGTTGTGAAAAAACTTACAGCACCTGAATCACGCACGAAGAACTGCAGAAAACTCGGCTGAGATCATCAACACTGCCTCGTAGGTGGATACCCACATAGCTCACTTGACACCTACCGACAGATGGTACTTCACCGGATAAAACAGCATGGACTTTCCTTTGCCTGCTTGATCAAAATCGAAATCGCTATCGAAATCGGAATGCCGGACGATTCGATGCTGCGCCTTGCCGAAACTTTTCGGTCAATGATAGCGGCGAGGATTAAAATTCGTACTCGTGATTTGCTCTCGTCTATCCGTATTCTATTCCCTCCCCCGCTTTTTTGTCCTTCATGTTTTTGTCCAGTCAGACCGGATAAATAAAACATTAACCAATACGATAACTGAGGCGTCCTTACAGGACGCAATTTTTGGTGGCGCTCTTTTCCCCCAGGCTGGCGCCTGGGCCTCCGGCTCGTAGATTGCCTACGGCTCGGAGAGGCTACGGTGAATCGGCCCCTTCGGGGCCTTATACAACAAAGGCTCGAAGGGCCTGTATCAGCGTATTCCAAGGTTATAACCTTAGGGCACACGTGACGAAACTATATGGCGGCCTGAAAGGCCGGGTCAATGAAAAAGGGCGCGGGTAGGAACAATGTATCGGTGAATCGGTGTTCCGGCAGGGCCGCCGGACGTGCAAAACCGTTTTGATACCCCGGTATGAGACCACTGCGTGGAGCGATTATTTACCGTCAATACCGCGCGTAGTTTCTTATTGGGTACATCCTACGCTTTCGTA
>CAJXKU010000200.1 GCA_913055945.1 uncultured Lentisphaerota bacterium
TCACTGTCCGTGTCGTAAGAAGTCGAAGATTCCGTTTGATCTGACGAATCGTCGTCGGAGACCATGTCGGCGTTTTTTGTCTGCACACTGGCGGCCAGGGAATAGCTGCTGAGCAGGCCGTCGTTCTCGGCGTTGAGAAGAACGTTGTCAGCCGTGACAGTGCCACCTGCCGGGGGTGTGTCAACGCCTGGTCGCGCACCTATAACAGAGCGCGTCGTACGGGTCAGTTCATTTATAGACACCGCTGCACCGAAGCCGGTGTTCTCTGAGCTGGTAATCCCGCCTGTGGCGTTGAAGACATTCATGTTGTTGCTTGCGTCCACAGCGACGTTCCAGGCATCCACGGATGTTTTCGGTGCAATCTGTGCCCAGGTATCGCGCGATCCTTCAAGTACGGAGATGGCACCGTTGATGTTCACCTTGCCGCCACTGCCGCTCTGTTCCGTGACGTTTACGATCCTTGTATCAGTGAGGCCGTTGACAATAAAATCTTCGGCCTTGATGTCAGCACCGGCGCCGATACTGGCATCCGCACCGCCGTGGATGTCCAGTTGCTGATAGGCACCGCCGAAACCGAACTTACCGGTGGTCGAACCTTTCATCAGGCCCATGGGATTAAACCCGAACCCTCCCGCCAAAGAAATAATGCCTTCGCTTGCTTCAGCAAGCACGGTGACATCCCGGCGTAGTCCAGTTACATCCTGGTTAACGGCGGCGTTGTCGCCGATACGGGCCTGGGAATCGTTATTGACAAAAAGTTTATTGAACGACCCGGAAAGGGACAGCTTGCGGCTTTTGGCGCTGTTCTGGACCCATCCGGTTGCTAATGTAAAATTTGAAGTCAGCGCACGTGAGATGAGATCGAACAAATCTGCCGTCAACGCCGCAGAATCGAGGTCTTTTTTATCGCCGAATAAATACTCATACACACTTGTCAAATCGTCCCAGTCGTTTAAAAGCTGTTGTTTCAGGTCCGTGTACGGAAACGGTATGCGCGACTGTCCATGTACCGTAAGCGGACCTCTTGTATTGATCGTCGCCCCGTCCTGAATGATTGCTTCAGCCGTATTGTCGATATCGACAAAGGCCAACGCCGCACTCAACGCGTAATCTTTGTAATCCTGGTTTTTCTTGCCGGTTTCTTCATCGGTGTATTCGCGTTCATTCACCGTCGCACCGGCGTTATAGAACAGCTTCTCACGGGAATCAGCGGTGATGTCCGCTGAACCGTCGACCCGAATATCAGCATTTTTCTGAATGGCTGAAGCAACATCATTGCTTTGGTGATTATAGAGGAACGCGGCAGCGAGTCCCACTTCGCCACTGCCACCGGCGCCGCTCCTGTCGTCCACACTGCCCTGACTGGTAACCAGCGAACTCATTTTATCAACGAATTTCTGTTCATAATCTTTAATTACGTCTTTCCACCCGTCTCCGGAGGCTTCTCCGCTGCCCGAGGTAGCTTCGAGGCCGGATGTACCGTCGTAATCGGCGGACACGTCGAGTTTTTCGGGTGCAACACCGAAGTCATCCTCGCCGTCGATGCCGACAGTTCCCCCGAGAGAAGAAGAGACAGTGCTGTCAAATTTGCCCAGTGCCAAGGCCGCTGCGGCAGTGCCGTCATCATACGTGCCGGCCTGAGCGGTGATCGCGGCGGTTTTATGGCCGTAGGCTTTTACCGACATGGCGCCACCGACATTGATATTGGCGTCGGGGCTGATCGTGGATTCCGCCGTGAGTTCGCCCATGCCCAGCGCGCCGGCGAAGTCCACGTACTTGTTGGCGTCTTTGGGAAGGGGGTTGGTTTTGCCGGTGTTCGACGTTTTGACCGTCGGTTCCAGCGTGGCCTGTGCGTCACTGTTTACAGAAAGATTGCCGTCCCTCGCCCGTAGGTCTGCATCGCCGACATTTACTTTAGCGGTTGAGTTCGATTCGCCGTATACGAACCCGGCACCGGTACTGGCCACCTTGAGTTTGGCATGCGAGACGGACTTCGCATTTAGAGAGACGTCTTGCGTAGCGCTTATGGTGCTGCCGTTTTTGATATTGACGTGCGCATTTGCATTGGAGACGCTGAAGCCGACCCCGGGAATTGGGATTTGACTTCCGAGGATATCAACCGCTTTATTGATTTTCTGGTCCTCCGAGTATTTAAACCGGTCATCCGCGCTCGCTTTAACGTCAATCGTTTTGCCTTTGACGACAGCGTTGTCGAGGACGATTTTTACTGAGGGGTCTGAGGCAAAACCGAATACCGGGGAGTCTTGGGTATCTTTTGCTTTCAAGGTGATATGACCACCGCTGTCAGAATCTTGCCTTTGGGCTGAGAGTTTTCCCGAAATGTTCACGTTTTCTTGGGCGCGAACGCTCACGTCGCCACCGTCAACGTCTTCCTTGCCGTCAACGGTTACAGAGCCTTTAACCGTCGTGTTGCCGGTTGCGGTGAGTTCAATGTTGCCTTCCGCCGTGCTCAAAGTGCTGTCTTCTGTATCGGTGTTCACGAGGCTCTCGAAGCGGGCGCGAGCGTTGGGACCGGCGGCCACTTTCCCGTCAGCGCCCACGGTAAGTTCACCGGAGCGTATTTTGGCGTTTTCGCCTGCATTCACCGTTCCGTCGATGCGGATCAGTCCGCTCTCGGTTAACGGCGCTGTTCCATCGAGCACTTCTTCAGTTCGAGCAGCACTGATGTTGCCGGCGGGATCTATAAGGTTGTCCATAAATTCAGGCGTGGGTGTGGATGCCGCCAAGGAACCGACATTCAGGGTGCCGGAATTGCCGACCACTATGCCGTGCGGATTCATGAAGAAGACATTACCGCCGATACGGCCGTTTTTGTAAGCGTTAAGCAGGCCGTTGATCCGGGTTTGCTCGTCGTGTACCAGATTCAACAGGTTCTTCGTGGTATCCGGCAGGTAGAGGTTAGCTGTATGCCCTTTGTTCACGTTGAATTTCGAAAACGAGTTGTACGCAGTATCGCCCCGCGTTGTGTCAGTGGTGACGTCGGTGGTATCCTCGTGTCTATTCACTTGCGTATCCGTTCGACCGTCCGGTTCAATCGGGTCACCAGTAACAGGCCGAATGCTCATCAGTCCAAGAATCAGAAATGCGCCAAGCACGGGGAAGCATACGTTACACCGAGGTATAGGGAAGTTAAAGTTTATCATTGTCTTTTTACTCCTGAACTATCCCGTTTCGCGGAACTTTCATCCCAGCTTCAGTTATGCATCGGAACTAAGTTGCGTATTTGAGGTTAAAAACACCGTGCCTGCACAGCGAAATGGATCCAAGGGAATTCCGGATCCGGATCGCGTGGGTTCTTGTCCAGATAGAAACCAAACGATAGCCGCCCCGTTACTCTTCTGGATATGTTGAACCGGGTACCGAGGCCGGCACTGCTGATAAAATCCTCGTGGTGCGTCGTTCCGTTGTCGCCGCGAAAGGGAAAGGCTGCACCGTGATCCAGGAAGACAAAACCTTCCAGCGAATCGCCCGCTTTGTCCGACAGAAGTCCGTTCTGCGTGCGGAGCAAGGGATGCCGCAACTCCAGGCTCAGATAGTAGCCGCTCTTGCCGCCAAGAGCGCCTTCCGAAAAGCCGCGTACCGTGTTTGCCCCACCCACCTGAAACTGCTCGCTGGAGGGCACGGCACGGTCAGCCGGGGCGTACTGGGCGGCACAGCTCATCAGAAAGGTCATTTTCTCACTGAGCCGTTGCAGGCGGGTGAGACTGCCGCGATAGTAGAGAACGTCTTTTTCCTCCATACCGAAATGCAGGGACTGGTCCGTATGCCAGCGTCCGCCTTTGTCATATATGGAGCCCGTAACACCGAGGCTGTACATATCCAGCCGCAGATCCTGCTGCTTAACGCCGCGCGAATAGGATTCCGACCAACTGCGCGACACACGTGCGTATGTAGACCATTCCGCATCAGTTTTTACGATAAACGGATACAGCAAGCCTATTTTCAGTTCCCTGAAGTCACCCGTGATATCCAAGTGCTCGTAAGGGGATTCAATCACTTCGATCTCGCTATCACTCCAGGAGGTTTCAAGCCGGAGCCCCTGCGCATTCAACGGCAAGCTGTACGATATCGAGTATGAATGGGACCCACGGGATCGGTCCGCAACAATGGATAACGGATCGCTGCGCCCCATCACATTCGGCATTTTGAAATAGCCCCCCTGCCGAAATCGACCCACCGTTTTCCTGCCCGCGTTGTCCGTAAAAAGAGTCAACTGATACGGCTTCGGTTCCAAAACATCCAGCACAATATCAGTGGTGCCGAACACAGCACCGGGAGCAAGCTTTGCCCGAACAGTGGCCTCCGTCAATCTGTTGAACCGGACCAAGTCCTCCTCCAGCTTGGAGACGGATAAGGTTTCGCCCTTTTCATAATCAACGCGCTTTCGGATGAACTCGGGATGCACATCCTGGGCGCCCTTGATCTGTAACTCACCGACTTCTGCTTCCACCAGACGGATCTTCACTACGCCGTTTCTGATCTTCTTCGAACCCAGAAACGCCCGAGCAGTAGGGTGCCCTTTCTCGGCGTACAGTTCGTTGAATTCGTCAACTACATTCTGGATTCCACTCGCGGTAAGTTCTTTATTCTCCCGCGGTTCTGTAATCGAAGCAATCTCTTTATCCGTAAGCAGTTCAGACGAGCTTACCTCGAAACGCCTCACAGTGAATCTCTTCTGCTGTTTCTCGGCGACGCTTTCCTCAGACGCCGGCTCCTGCTCAGGGGTTTGGATATCCGGGGAGGCGTCTTCTTCATCCCGTTCCTGCTCCCGGAGAAACTCTTGTCGGGTATTCTCCTGCTGCTTGTAAATACCGCCGGGAGAAAATTGGGAACTTTGGGCAGAACCACGGTGGGTATCGGCAAGAAGAAATAACAACAGGCTCATCCCGCATAGAACCAGGCAATAAGGAGGAAATAATACGGGGGAAAGTTTTATAAAAAATGAAGTCATGTTTAATTTCGCTTTTTCAGGGCGGGACATCATCCATATCCCAACCCGCATAGAACTATATCATGCTACACCAAACTGTCAACCGCCCAGGCCTACTGCTCTCCAATTTTCTCTCCGCTCGCTCAGCTGAAGATAAAGGGGGTTTGATTATTCATATAACAAATTCGGGGATACGGATTTGTGATGGACGTCTTGCGTAGACGCGCTGTAGCGGTATGCTGGGGCTCGTTCTTCGTGCCACACATATAGAGATATTTAGCTCCCGCAAAGTCGCAGAGCCGCCAAGAAAGTTTGAAGAGATAACCACCGCGGATTCTGCATGGTATAGAAGGATACCAGCTCTGCACCGCAGAGCTTTTTCCATTGTGCAAAATTACCGCCCCAAATTTTCATATTTGTGAGTGTAACCTTTACCAATGGGCCGGCAGAATCCGTCCGTTGGACATTACCATCAATCAGTGCAGATTAGTCCCGATACCTTTGCAAGGATCGGGATTAGTGGTTCGCTTCATATTCTATGCATATCATTCGCGTCAATTCGCGTGATTAGCGGTTCTCTATATTCTTTCTTTACGTTCTCCGCGCCTCAGCGGCTCTGCGGGATCTTCGTTTTCTTATTCTCGGGAGGAGGCGCAGGGACGCAGGGAATGTTTTGTATATGGAGTCTCCCTGATTCGTGGTTTTTGGATATCAATGACAAACCATGATTGGGGCTATTTTTATTATTGAACCCCCATGTGCAAGCATTGACGGTCTAACGCGTGGGTAAAAGTCAGCGCTGGCGCGAGGGGTTCAGCTCGAACCTCGCGGTTCCCGCGGGTTCTCATCCCGCCTCTTTAAAATATAAAACTATCTGTCATGCTTGTGGTAAAGATGGAACGAAAATCAAGGATATGGCGGAGAGGGCGGGATTGCCGGTCGCTTTGCTCCCTGTTGCCCTTCGCAGTGCTCCGGGCGACCGATCCCGCCTGCTGCGAATGTAACAAGTATCCGGTCTATTGATTGGCAAGGTGATATGAAAGTCTAGGATATGGCGGAGAGGGCGGGATTCGAACCCGCGGTACCCCGAGAAGGGTACACGGCATTTCCAGTGCCGCACATTCGGCCGCTCTGACACCTCTCCGCGTTAGGAAGGCCTGAAAACGAGCGCAACTCGCGTAAGGTTCGTGTTGTATGGTGAAAGCACTATCGTTTTCCGATGCTTAATAAAGCTCGGACCGCCAGTCTGTACTTTAATGGTGCGATTAAACGTTTTCAATCTTCAAGGGAGCATCGACACGATCGTAATCCCCGCGGCAATGAGGGCGAATATGCCGAACAGACGCTCGCGCTGATACAGAAGAGTTACTGCTGCGCCGATAATGGCGGGCACGACCACGAA
>CAJXKU010000201.1 GCA_913055945.1 uncultured Lentisphaerota bacterium
AAGAGAATCGGGACTCTGGTACGCCGCGGCCTGGCGCGGCGACTATTCTGCGATGCAAAAGGCCGAACCAGGCTTCGGCCTATTAGAGCGGCGTCAGGCCGCCTCACTCCAAAGAATACTTCGCATCAGTATACTGATCATCGAACAAGCTTTCGGCTCAATCCTATTTGCACCAATGGATACCTAAGGAGAATTCGCGTTTAATAATAGTATATAGTATCCAGCAGACGCCCAACAATATTCGGCGCTCGGATTCACGGGCTGATGGCGACCGTGATACTATGACATACAGCGCCGACGGATGGCCAACTTTTCTGTTGATTATGTATGACCGAACAACGTTATGACCCCTGCAAAATACAATGAAAAAGTCACAGAACATTTTCTTCGACCACGAAATGTGGGTACAATTTCAGACGCAGATGCCGTGGGCACTGCTATCGATCAGGGGCAGGACCGACTTCTGAAATTATACCTGCGCCTGGATCAGAACAAACAGCACATTACCGAAGCCGCGTTCCAATCCTTCGGCTGCCCTGACGCTGTAGCATCTGCCTCCGCCCTCACAGAACTCTTACCCGGCAAGACGGTGCAAGAGGCAGCAGAACTGGACGTCACCGCACTCCGCGAAATCCTTGGACAAGTTCCTGAAGAGGAAGGAAACACTACGATCAAATGTCTGCGCGCTCTTCAGGATGCGCTGGCAAACACCCGTTCATGAGGCCGCCCACTGACTGAGCGAAAAAATTCTTCCGCTTCCTGTTCCGCATAGAACATACCCCGCACGCGTACCTTAAGAAATCAGACATCCAGCAGAACTCAAGCACGTACTGCGTTTTTGATGTTGCGCGCGGCATAAAGTGAGCTCTCGACCTCGTCCCTACGCCGCTTGCAGCTTTGTATATCCTGCAGAAAGCTCAACTGATTCGCCATCCGGCCGCACAAACGTGCCGCTGGTTCCCTCCGGCAATTCGATCTCCACATCAATGTGCGATCCGTTGCGAGACCACCCGCTGTAAATTCTGCCGAACGGTGACGCGTAGTTGCTTTTTACCCAATCCAGCTCGGAGACAAAATGGGGTCGTATAATCGTGTGTTTAAAACCGGGCATCTCGGCATTGGGCTGAATCCCCGCCAAATACTGATACATCCATGCGGAAACATCACCGAACATGATATGGTTGCGCGAATTCACATCACCCCAGCTTTCCCGCAGTGTGGTGGCACCATCTCTGATCCAGCGGACCCAGCCAGGGCATTCCGGCTGCGCGACCAGGCGATACGCCGCATCAGCATGCCCGTTTTCCGCCAACACCCGCGGCACGTATTTTGCCCCGATGACACCGAAATTGGCCTTAAAGTCCTCGGCACGGACGGTTTCAACCAATTTCTCCACGACAGCTCCTTTTTCGGTATCCTCAACCAAACCTTGATACAACGCGATAGCCAAGGCCGTCTGCTGCCCATCAGCATAGAGGCCGTCGCCCTTGTAGAAGGTTCGGTTAAAGGCGTTTTTTATTTCCTCGGCGAAGGCGTCGTAGTTGTTCTGCTCCGTACGTTTGCCCAGCAATTCGGCAAACTTTGCCGCCATCTTAGTATGAGCATAATAATACGCCGTGGAGGTGAGCGCCACAGGGGTTTTCTGTTCCGGATCGAATGACATCCAATCGCCTAACCCAAAGGATAAAATGGCATTACTGGCCATGGAATCGCAGAAATCCAGATACCTTTTAACCCCTTCGTAATGCTGCCGAATCGGCATCATGTCGCCAGTGTAAAGATAAATATACCAGGGAATAAACACATACGCACTGTCCCAGGCCGGCCCATTACCCCAGTTATAGCCCCACCCGCAGGACGGGACAATCCCCGGGAATTGACCGCTGGGCCGCTGAGTATCCGCCATGGTTTCCAGCCACTGCGCATACGACGAACCTACAGCAAAATTCATCAATCCCGCCTCAGCGGCAAAATGGGCATCGCCGGTCCAGCCGTTCTTCTCCCTGTGAGGACAATCTGTGGGAATACCGACAAAATTACCCCGGAAAGACCATTTGGTACATTCCTGAACTCGATTCAGGTCTTCATTGTCACAGGCAAAAGAACCGATATCTTCAAAAGCTGTATGAACGACTCGGCCTCGCAGATTCTCCAGTGTCGGCGTGTCCGGTAAACCTTCCACCTGAACATACCGGAATCCGTGATACGTGAAACGCGGCTCCCAGATTTCTTCCTCTTGGCCTTTAAGAATGTATCGGTCCGTCTGGCACTCTCCTTCCTTCACAAAGTGGCAGATCTGGGACTGATCCACTTCACCATTATCGCTGAGGCGCTCTCCGTAGCGCATCACCACTTCTGTCCCTGGCTCGCCGCTTACACACAGTTGTGCCCAGCCTGCCATATTCTGGCCCATATCATACACGGCTACACCCGGCCGAATTTCCTGAACTGATACAGGATTAAGCGTTTCAATCACCTTACAGGGCGGGGTTGTCTGTTCCTGCAGCAGTCCCCCTGGCCCGGGAACCACAACAGCTCCTTCCCAGTCCACATCATCATAGTCAGGCTCACTCCACCCCGGACGTTCGCATCGGGCGTCGTACGTTTCGCCATTCCGTAAACCGTCAAATCGCACAGCTCCTTCGCTTACTTTCCATGTAAGATCGGAACCAATAAGCCGCTGTTCTCCGTTCGCGAGTGTCATACGAATTTCCAGCAAAAGTTTGGGATAATCGCGCCAACCTGCCTTATCAAAATGCCATTGGTCAGGCGTGTGACAGTTGTACCAGCCGTTGCCCAATATGACGCCTATCGCGTTATTCCCCCGCTGGAAGTGTTCGGTTACGTCGTATCGTACAAAACGAACGCGCTGATCGTATTTCGTTACAACAGGATCCAGGACGTGATCCCCGATACGTGCCCCGTTGATATACAACTCTGTGTAACCGAGCCCACTGACGAAAGCCTGCGCACATTCAACATCGACAGGAAGCGCTACTTCCCGTCGAAACATAGGGGCAGGCCACACAGGAAACTGCCAGTTGTTGAGCCGATACCCGGGACGACCGATCCATTGCGCCTGTAAAAAGGGTGTTTCGCTGTTTTCAGACATCTTTTTCCCTTTCTTTCAAATACGCTTTCAGCAACTACGCTTTACACGCCGAGCCTACCGGACAGAGGGTGCTAAGACAACCCGGAATCCAACTATGTTGTAAGCCTTGTCGGGCGGAAGCTTGAAGCGACGTTTGGTCCGGCAGTAGTTCGCAGGGCCACTCCAGCCGCCGCCACGAAAAACGCGAAAAGAAGTATCTTCTGTATCAACAGGGTCTACCGCATTGGTGCTTTTATAAAGCCCATACCCGTCCAGACACCACTCCCATACGTTCCCGCTCATGTCGTACAACCCCAAACGGTTGGGTTTTTTCGCGCCCACCGCCGAAGGGTGCTCATCGCTGTTACCCTGATACCAGGCCACTTCCTCCACCTCGTTACTTCCACTGAACTTATGCTGAAGTTTGTGTCTAGCACCCATAGCCGCATACTCCCATTCCGCTTCGGTCGGCAAACGATACTTGTATCCTTCCGGAAGACGGCCGGCTTTACGTTCCCGCGCGGTTAGATCCTCGCAGAATTCCACCGCATCATGCCAGGTCACAGATTCCACTGGTTTTTTTTCGCCCTGAAAATCGCTGGGGTTTTCGCCCATAATTTCGGTGTATTGCGCTTGCGTCACTTCATACTTTCCGATCCAGAAAGGCCGGGTTATGCGGACCAGATGGGCGGGACGTTCATCTCGTTCACTTCCGAATGTCAGGAATCCCCGTCCGCCCATCTGGAATGTACCCTTTTCCACGAAAACAAATTCCATCTCAATTCCCGGGA
The DNA here is from genome assembly GCA_913055945.1 of uncultured Lentisphaerota bacterium. GTDB lineage: Bacteria > Verrucomicrobiota > Lentisphaeria > Oligosphaerales > CAJXKU01 > CAJXKU01. The sequence continues at coordinate 3,883 of CAJXKU010000201.1, forward strand.
TTGTCCAGTTTTCTCCCTTCTCCGGGGTTTTATCCGCCGCAAAGACAGGTGTTGTTGCCGCAATAATACTGAAAAGCAGAAAGGTTATTCGAGCATCGCGATTCCCGCAGGTCAAAGTATAAACGCAACGGCTGAGCTTTCTGAAATAAAAAGACAACGCCAGCCCGGTAAGTTTTACTGCACTGAAGGCAGGAGAATATATTGCACACATATGTACTCGATCCCTTAGCTTAAACCACCCATCTGTATGTAACTGGAGCTTATGTTCCCTCTTGACTTCATAATATAAAGGCTGCTCGGGAGCATGTTGAGAATTTGACGCTTAACCGCGCCATGCTACATTAGATCAACCTCTGCTCAGCAAAAGTCATTTTTTCGCACCTTCAGAAAAAAAGAAAGGCCGAAAATGGGACAGTTACAGCACATGTGCGGTGAATCGATCAAGGCCGGTTTATTTGTGTTGAGTCTGACGGTGGCAGGTTCCTGCATGGCTCTTCAAGCCGCGGAAGAGGAAGGAAGACCGGGAAAGGTAATTCTCCCGGAAGAAGCGCCGGTATTGGAGTTGCGGTGGGCGCGGAGCACAGATACCTTTCACATAAATATGGACGTGATGAAACGGCTCCAGGCCAATCGCGTCTGGTATTCCCCGTGGCCCCCCAGGTGGGCAACAGCGGCGGATTACCGTAATGAATATGATTTCATCCACGAGAACGGCATGCCGCTGACGGTCGGCCCCGGAGGCGCTGACAAAAAGGCTCTCCTCGAAGAACATCCGGATTGGGCTCGACGTGAAGGACGTTTCATGATGACGAAACCTGTGAAAGCCACCGGCGAAACGGTTGAAATTCGGCTCTCCGACAGCTACGGGCACAAGGAGAATGGTCAACCCCGCATCCGTGTTGATTGGGGAGAAGACCCGGCGGCGCGTTGGCGCGTGCTGAACACCACGACCGAGGAGGTGGTTCCGCGAGATAAGTGGTCCGTGAAATACGACGAACTCGATGCCGTCGTGACGATTGAAGAACCGAACGCGGAGGACCGGTATTCGGTGATCTTCCTGGGAACCCGGACCGGGCGCGACGAAGGGCTGGCAAGAACGGCGCCGGAAGTGTATGAATCGGAGGAATACTGGCAGTCCCGCATCGATAGTGGCGGTGGTGTGGCCTATGGGGCCGACCTGGTCCGCAGCGTGAGCATTGCGTTCGGGGGATGGGTTCTGGACACCACGGAGGGGGGACTGCGAAATTGGTATTCTTATGCTCGCACGGTTACGCCACGCACCCTCAAAGGCTTCAAAGAAAAGACGGGGCTTGACGTTGATCCGATGTGGTGGATAGATAACGCTCAGATGCGTTCGGTCGACGATCCACCCCCCGAAGGTCTGTTGAAGTGGATGGCGTACATTCAGGGTCGTGTGATGCCCTTCGCAAAAGCCTATACGAAATGGGCTCACGAACACGGATCCCAGGCAGTGATGTTCTGGGGAGACGGGCACATCGGTATGGAACCGTATCTCGGCATGACCCAGGAGGCCGGGTACGACGAGATCACCATGCCCAGCAATAACGCGCTGGACTGCCGGAGAGTAACGGATTTTCCCGGGCCGGACGTCGATCGATGTGTACGCATATGGACCCGCGGAAATCCTCCGGGCGCTTCGTTGCTGGGACGCTGGAGCAACATTCTGCGGGGCGCGCTGTTCGGCATGCCACGCGGCGTGTCAGTCGGGGGGAACAATGCAAACGTGATGGAAAAACGTCGCGAGTATATGGATGCGCTTCGCAAAGTCTATCGCGAGTGGGACCGGGCGTATCGAGCTGCCGACAGGACGGATCCGTATACTCACGATCTGGACCTGTACGTCATTAACGCCTGGGGCAAGGTTCGGTCGTGGCCGAGGGCCGCATGGGCCGCTAATCCGTCCCAGAAAGCCCTGCTGGCCCTGACCGACCTGCCGGTGAACGTCCGCTTCCTTTCGCTGCGGAAAATAGCCGATAACGGGGTTCCGGACGATGCGGATGTCCTGTTGAATGTCGGTGAACCGGGTTCTTCCTGGAGCGGCGATCAGTACTGGACGGAGGAAGCGGCGGAGAACGTGCGTTCTTTTGTCAGAGATGGGGGCGGACTGATTGGGATCAGCGGGCCTGCCCTGCGGGACGATGATTTTGTGCTACCCGAAGTGTTTGGTCTGAAATACGGTGGCCGTGTCTCCGAGGCGGCCAGGGCCGAGCACTATAGGTCCAGTGCGCGGGCCTTCCACGACTACAAAGCGCCGCCGAGCGTCTCGCTCCCGGTAAACAAGAAAGCTCCCCGTATTTTTGCAGGACTTGGTGACCTCGGAGAAGTCGACGTCCACGTGGCGATGGAGCCAACCGGAGAGTCTGTACAGCAAATCGGCGGTACTGACGGGAAACCTGCAGACACCCTCATTACGTTGAATCCCTTTGGGCAGGGCGAGGCGGCGTA
>CAJXKU010000202.1 GCA_913055945.1 uncultured Lentisphaerota bacterium
CGGCCCCCCGAGGATCAATTTACGCGTTTCATGTCGGATGCCGCCCGCAAGCTCAAGAGCTTTCCTCACGGGGGTGCCGATCCGTACGCGGAAGTTGCCAGGGTTGGCCACAGGCGTACCCGTAACCGTGATCGTGCGCTCGTACAAAGGTTTTCCCTGCAGTACTGCTTCGGTGACCGCGTTGACCGTCCCCACGTTCTGTACGACTGCCCCGACGTCCATGGGAAGGCCGCCTGTGGGCACTTTTCGCCCCGTGATCGCATAGATGAGCTGTTTCTCGGCGCCCTGCGGGTAGCGCACCTTCAGCTGTTGTACTCCCACTTCCGTGTCCCGGCACTTCTCCCGGAACAGTTGGAAGGCGTCGGGTTTGTTGGCCTCAACCGCGATATAAACGGTCTTGATGCCGAGGGCGTGAGCGAGGATACGGGTGCCGGTGACAATCTGTTCTGTCTGTTCGAGCATAAGTCGGTGATCTGCGGTGAGGCAGGGCTCGCATTCGGAGCCGTTGATAATGAGTGTATCTACAGGTTTTGACGGGGGCGGAGACAGTTTGACGTTGGTGGGGAAGGCAGCACCTCCCATGCCGACAATTCCCGCATCGCGTATTCGTCCGATCAGATCCTCAGGGTCAGCCTCTTTCCAGTTGTTCATCGGCGACAGTTCGTCGCTCGGGGTATCTTCGCCGTCACTTTCTATCTCAATCGCCCGCAACTGGGCACCGGTGGGACCTGAACAGGTGTCGATGGCTTTGACCGTCCCGCTGGTGGGCGCATGCACAGCGGCGGAGATAAAAGCACCTGGTTCGGCAATCATCTGGCCGCGCTTGACGGTGTCTTTCTTGTCCACCAGGAGGTTGGCGGGAGCGCCGATGTGCTGATGCAGCGGCACCGTATACTTGTCCAGCAGCGGCGCTTCGCAGATGCTCTTGTCCGCTGAGAGTTCTTTTCTTTCTGCGGGGTGGACCCCGCCGCGAAACTGATATTGTTCAGCCATTCGCTACCTCTTGGACTTCTTCCGCTTGAGCGTTTTCTTTCAATGACGCAGGAACAGGGGCCGTGTGGATGCAACCGGTCGGACATACGTCGGCTGTTGCGGCCGTAGGCGGATTGTCGTAATTCACTCTGGCCAGGAATCCGTCAATGATCATTTCACCCACGCCTTCCTCTTCCGCCGCCTTTACACACTTTCGGCAGGCGATGCAGGAAACGCTGCACGCTTTGCGCTTGACGTTGCCTTTTTCAGGCGAGTTGCACAGCACATGCAAAGGCGCGGACTTCGGTACGAGTTCAATGATATTGCGTGGACAAACCGGTACACACTTTCCGCATCCGGTACAAATATCGGGGTGTACCACAGCAATCCCGCTGTCGGTAATCTCTATCGCCCCGAAAGGGCACACGCGGGCACAACTGCCCAGTCCCAGACAACCGTAACGGCATGCTTTTCCCCCGCTGGCCACGAGATCGGCATCCTTGCAGTCGATGACGCCGTTATACAGCCCCGCGTTCTCCGCTTTCGTGCTATCCCCGCCGCATTTTACCACAGCAATCTTCGGCTCGCGCTGTCCGTATTCCATCCCCAATAAACCACAGATACGTTGGACCGCGTCACTGTCGTTGACCGGACATTCGCTTGGCTCCGCATCGCCATGCAGAAGGGCTTCCGCAAAAGCGGAACAACCGGCGTGCCCGCACGCGCCGCAGTTCGCGCCCGGCAGGAGAGCTTCCACTTCCTGTTGCTTCGGGTCGGCCGCGACGGCGATGAATTTGACGACAACGCCGATGATCAGCCCGAGAACGAGCCCCATGATTAAAAGTACAATTACAGCGTTCATACAAAGGAAAACTTCTATTTTTTACAGTGTAAGATTGACGAGCTCTAAGTTTCTTCAGTTGGAAAATCTACCACCTTGACCTGTCACGAAATTTCTGTCAGCCTGCTCCCAGGCCTGCAAATCCCATGAAAGCCATCGCCAGAATCCCCGCTGTAATGAGTGCGATCGGTGTGCCGGAGAAACATCGTGGCACTTGCGCGAGGTCAAGTCTTTCGCGCAGACTGGCGATGAGGGCTAAAGCAAGAGCGAATCCCAGCGCCGCACTGAATCCGAAAACCGTTGCTTTGACCGCCGTGTAGGAGCGGTCGGCACAAAGGACGGCAGCCCCCATAATGGCACAGTTTGTTGTTATTAGGGGCAGATAGATGCCCAATGCCTTGTAAAGAGGTGGAGAAAAGCGTTGCAGAAAAATTTCTACAAGCTGAACCAGTGAAGCAATGACCAGGATGAATGCGATTGTCTGCATGTACTCCAGACCCGCAGGCACCAGGATGAACTGATTGATAGCGCCCGTCACGCCGCATGCCAGGGTCTGAACAAAAATAACGGCACCTGCCATACCGGCCGCATTGTACAGATGTTGAGATACGCCGAGGAACGGGCAGATCCCCAGAAAGCGGGTCAGTACAAAATTGTTGACCAGCAGCGCGGCAGCAATAAGTGTAAGGTATTCCTCCATAGTAAGGCTCCAAAGCCTAAAAAAAACTGCGATTTGATTAGATCAACGCTCGCTTCGATGAGCAGTCTGCAGAATCTTCTGCCGACGATCTTAAGATGAGACTTCGTCTGTTTCAAAGTAAGAAAGAGTGAAAAACGAAAGCCACTGTACTTTATCTCTTACCTTCTTTGGCGCAAAGGAAACAGTTCTTCTTCTGTATCGGTAGGCTCGGCGCCGCGGTTTGTATGGTAAAGGGCAGTAAACCTAAAAAACTGTGAAGTTTCAGATATTCCTGATCCGGCGGAAGATTTGGTGGTACGTACACCGACGTCTGCGTGCCGCCTGGAAAGCGGAAGTCCTCTTGAGCCGCGCCGTTAAACTCAGACGCCATGCCTCGAGGGGACGCTCGCCCTCCAGGAGAACAATGCCGGAATTGCCGGCATCCGTGGTATCACTTTCATTTTCCGCGACCACAATATTCTATTCACTGGATCGAGATTTCTTCTTGTAGAACTTCGCTTCTTGGTTGGAAAGTCTGCCTCGTTCGATCAGTTCGCGCAGGCGCTTCATGTTTACGTCGCGCGGCTTGCCGTGAATGTTTCGGACAGGCTCTTCAGAGGGAGGGAGGAGGCGATCCTGCTGCGTTGATTGCTGCGGTTCGGTCTCGATTGTTTTATCCAATACCGCCGCTGCGAATCGTCGACCCGCTGTGCGCAGGATCCGGAGCACCGCTCTCGAGGAGGCTGTTGCTCCTGAAACGGCGTCTACGTCGGTCAAAGGTGTCCTGGAAAAGATGTGTTTCCCCTTCAACTCCGGCAGCCATTCGCGCACTTTCTGAAAATAGTCAGGGTCTTCCCGGGAGCGGGTGACGTTCAGGTCTTTGATCGCGCCGTTCGTGTCTACGTAGACGGCGAGTGTGATCGGGCCATGGTATCCGCGGATCTCCGGGGCAAGGCGGTCCGTGAGAAAAACGTATCCATGGCGCTTTTCGTCTGTTGTGATTTGCGCGTAGACGAGATCTTTGTTGTCTTCTCGGGGCACCGACTGAATCGTGACGCCTGCCGCCGCGTCGGTCAATGCCCGGGCCACTTGCTTCACGCGAGTGCGTCGTTTTTCCTCCCCCGAGTCTTCATCTTCGTTTAACAGCGCGGTGCGGATCGAGGTTCCGGATTGAAGGAATTCATCGTCCCGCTCCGTATTTTCAACCAGCAGGAATGCCCCCAGTACAACAGCCGAAAGTCCGCCCGCAATCACACCGGCGAGCCTCCGTCCGCTCCGAGGGTGCAGCGTACGGTTTTCCTGGGGGCGGTTGCCGAGCAGTTTCCGCGGCAGCAAGCACAGCGCGTTTATGCCGATGAACATTGAAAGCAGTACAAGCGTTTTCTGCATGCCCAGCACGGGAATCAGCAGTATGCCGGGCAGTAGACCGCCGGCGGCTCCGCCCAAGTGATCGGCCGCCTCCAGTCTCCCGCCGCTGGTGAGTGCGTTGAGGTCAGCCTGCTGACACACGTATGCGCCCAAAGGGAAATACGCCCCTGTACAGACACCGCCCAGCAGGAAAAACAAGCCGAGCGAAATCGGGCTCAGTTCCATACCCACGGTCTGTTGTAATACGAGGATCAGACCTATATGTGTGAGCAGCAATACGCCTAGACAGACAAGCGGCTTCCGGCGGGTCCGGATGAAATGGTCGCTTGTGCGGCTGCCGCACACCAGCCCCAGCATAAACAGGGACGATACAAGTCCGACGAAGAGGTAAAGGGAACCGAATTGTTCCTGCAGCATCACCATAAGCACCGTATTCATGGCCATTCCTGTCAACCCGACGGTAAAAATCAACACAGCGGCATCAAAGGGAGAGAAAAGCGGCGTATCGGCGCGACTTTCTGCCCCTCCCGGCGGTACAAACAGCATGTAGGCCAGTCTTGACGCCGCGTATACGGCCAACACCAATACAATGATCCCTACGCCGCTGTCTGCCACAGTCCGGAAAATCCGGCTCGCTTTGCGATTGCCGGTCTTCTGGGTGATAAGCAGAAGCGCATTCACCAGTGCTTTGGGATTTCGGTCGGTGTTGAGAACTTGTCCTTCAGCGGAATCCCGGATATGCGATTCGTACGTCCGGCGCTGGTATTGGGCACGCTCCGTCCGAAACAGCGAGCGCAGTCCTGAGGGCGGATACACACGAGCAGCTTTGTCTATCCTGCTGTACCTTGTTTGTAACGTAGCGGTATCGTCGGAGAGCTGATCGCCGTCGGAGGCGAACATCCAGGTTGAAGTCCCGGGCTTGAGTGCTACGTGTCTGAATGTGGTGGACAACGTGTGATAGACCGTTGCCCCCAGTCGTATAAGGCCGTCGCCCAGGAAGTTTTCCCCCCCGGAAACGCTCACGCCCGCCACACCGCCGTCAGTCATCGCCCCTTTCAGCGTACGGAAAAAGTCCTGCGTGTAATAGCGGTTCGAATGAAGGGTCAGCGGATCCGGAAAATTGAGAATCGCCAGATCGAAACCTTCAGCATGCCGCTTTATGTACTGCCGGAGATCATTCTTGACAACTCGCAGTCGGTCGTCGTCTGTTTTATGCTCCGCGGGCAGAATGCCCCGCAGTTCTTCGGGGAAGGCGGGGTCCGGATGGAGCCAAGTCACCTGCTTGAGTTGCGGAAATGCCAGTAGTTGTTGGCAAATGCTGTACGTATCGTACCCGGCCACGAGTACCCGCTCGGCCTGAGGCTGCTGGGCGAGGTGCATGGCGGCAACGGCGGCCGATCGCTGCTCGTCCGGCACGGTCGCACTGATCGACTCCCGCGAAACCACGACGAACTGATCTTCCCGCGATCCGTAGAAGTATTCCGCCTGCGGCGTTGTAAACGTACCCCGGTAGCCGGAGGCGGGCATCAGGCGCGTCCATTGGTGCCGGTCATGGTATTCACGCCAGGCGTTATCGACACCGCCGGCTGTGGTTGCGATAAGCACGATCAATACCCCGAGGCTTATCGCCGGGCGCCGATGCATGGTAAAACCACACATCGTTACGGCCACTACGGGAATGAATGCGCTATAGATGAATACGCTTTCCGCCGGCGTCCCCTGTGCCAGCCATAGAGTAACCAGCAATCCGCCCGCGAAACTGCCGAAAGCTTCCAGCATATAAACGCCCGCCACCGGAAGATCCCGGTCCTTTGACTTCCACTCGCAGGCGAGGGTGAAGATAGCGCCGGTAAGAAGACTTACAGGCATATTGGCGGCGGCCGCCAGAGGAATCATTTTGAGCAGGGGGAACACTTCGTATTGGGCTACACCCGCCAACGTTCGCGTGTTCAAAAGAACGTAGCGTTCCAGAATAAAAGCGGGAATATAGAGCAGCGGCAGAAGTTCGAAAAATCGCAGGCCGAGCCGGCGATGGAAAAAGCGGGATAATCGCGCTCCGACGCCCACCCAGAGCAGCCAGGAACCGAAGAAGACACCGACGGCAATTTCGCTGCCCTCGAACACCGTCAGAAAATCACGGAAGAGCAGCGTCTGGGCGGCCAGCACAAAGAATCCGAAACTGAACACAACGAGAGAACGGGCGTGGGGCGAAAGGAGGGTCAGACGAGCCAACCCGCCGGGTGGCGAAGCCGCCCTGTCGCGCCGTGGCGAGGCTTTATCTCCGGTACGTTCCGGCCTTTTTGCGGTACCCGTGTCCATGCACGCCGCCCGTCGGCTTGGCTTTATCACCCGTATCACACCTGACACGGTTGACGGCGGGTGGTACTTCACCGCATAAAACAGCATGGGCTTTCCTGTGCGTTCTTGATCGAAATCGGAATCTCTATCGAAATCGGAATGCCGGACGATTCGATCCC
>CAJXKU010000203.1 GCA_913055945.1 uncultured Lentisphaerota bacterium
AAACCGCGCGATCGACTCGTAGGAGAATGTTATCGCATTATGATTCTCTCACGAAGTCGCAATCGGTATCGGGATCGGGGATCGCATCGTCCGGCATTCCGATTTCGATAGGCTTTTGAAGGAGTTTGGGTGTTCTATGTTTCCTGATGCTTAACTTTCGTGTCGTGGAACGTGAGCGTGACGCGGCCCAGTTCAATCTTGTTTCCTTCTTTTATCTCATACGACGTCCCCGGTTCAACGGTTTCACCGTCGATTTTTGTGCCGTTACTGGAATGCATGTCTTCCAGCGTACATTGATCAACATCAGAAGTAATCTTAAGATGATGTCGTGATACGTCGTAATAAATTTCATCAAAGTCATCATCTTCCAGTGGCGGGACAGGGATATCTGAATCAGATTTCCGCCCCAGAATGTTGGTGGTGTTTGTCGGGAGGTTGTACGTATGGCCTTGCTGATCTTCTAAATATCGCATATGCTTTGATTTCTTACCCCTGGGTTCTACTCACTCACCTTCCTTTGTGCTGTTGTCTTTCCTGCGTCGGTGTTTTTCAGTTCTGTTCTTCATTTGAACCGGGTTGTAACACCTTTGATATTGGTGAATATAACCCACCAGTTCTGAGAAGTCAAAAAGCATAAGCATGTTTGTACAGGGAAGTTTGGGCAATGTTTGTTAAGTCTATCCCTGATGACCATGTTTCGTACCTCGGAACAGCCGCACTTTTACAGAAATCCGGGAGGAACGGAGAATATCCAACAGTCTACCTCGCCAGCCACTCATGAAACAGCACGATCGCCACGGAGCCCACCAGGCATGAAACGATCATGGCAATGGTGCCGGATTTGAACCACCTGGCGAACGTTATCGGTTCTGAGGTCTCTTCGCTTCTGGAGACCACCACTACGCTTGCGGTGGATCCGATCGGTGAACCGTTGCCGCCGAAGCCGACACCCATGGCCAGCGCCCACCATAACAGATCAGTGGGTATCGCCGCGCCCTGTAAGTGTTGTATAACAGGGATCATGGCCATCGTAAACGGTATATTGTCTACGACGGCGGAGACGAATGCTCCCACCCACAGCACCAGGAGGGCTGACATCACAGGGTTCTGCCCAGATATTTCTGTGACGCCCACGGCCACAGATTCAAGGATTCCGGCCTGTTCGAGTCCGCCCACCAGGATAAATAAAGCGGCGAAAAACATGAGGACACTCCATTCCACCTTTGCCAGAATAGGTTGGGGATCTTTCGTGGCGGTGATAAGGAGAAGGGCAATTGATGCGCCGAGAATAGCGACGAGAGCGGGCGGTAGATGAAGAATGTGATGCAGGAAGAACAGGACGACGACGCCGACCAGCACAGCTACGACTTTCTTGCACGTTCTCATGTCTTCGATTGCCGATTTTTCATCCCACTGCAACAGCTCCTCCACCCCTTCGGGTTTCTGTTGCAGTTCTTTACGAAATACCAGCTTCAGCGTGAACAGCAGTACAAGCCAAGTGACAAAGACAATGGGAGCGACGTGGGTTAAGAAGTCGATGAATGAGAAACCTGCCGCGCTTCCAATCATAATGTTCGGGGGGTCGCCGACAAGCGTGGCCACGCCGCCGGTGTTGGAGAGCAGTGCTTCGGCCATCAGAATGGGCGTGGGACTTATGTTCACAATGCGGGCAATGATGATACTCACCGGCGCGATAAGAATAATGGTGGTCACGTTATCCAGGAAACACGAAACAATCGTGGTTACTGCGCCCAGTACGACTAAAAGGCGCCAGGGGTTTCCCCGCGTTTTTTTCGCCGAGAGGATTGCGAGGTATTGCAATGCCCCTGTCTGTTCAAGGAGGGTGACGAGCAGCATCATGCCGAACAGGAGGCCCAGTGTATTGAAATCAAGTGCTTGGACGGCCTCAGGGGGGTGATAAAAGTCCAGCCCGATGCCTGCCAGAAGCATGACCGTTGCGCCGAACATCGCGATGACTGTGCGGTGGATTCTCTCGGAGAGAATAAGGATAAAGGTTACCGCGAAGATAATGAGCGCTGTAACCGTTGTCGGGGTTAGTTCCATTTGGAGCTGTTACCTTTCAGTCGATTGACTACCGGGAGTTGCAGAAGTTGCAAGCAACAATAACCTGCGGCGTGAATCTGGAAACTTGGCATTTACAGATTCAGCAGCCGATCCAGGACTGTGATCCGGTCAATTGTTCCGACCAGGCGTCCGTCCCGCGTAACATAAATTTTTGGATACATTTTGACGGAAAGCAGGAATACGACTTCAAGGAGTGTGGCGTCCTCCTCGACTAACGCCACATCGGTTGACATTACGTTTTCAGCTACGAGTTTGGCGTCAGCGGTAAAGTATTCCTGGAACGGGTTGAAATTTTTTATAGCCGGAACGCTGTTTAATTTTTTTATGTAGTCAGGGATTTCGCGACTGAACAGAATGTTGCAACTGATTTCTCCCAGCACCTGATGGTTCTCGTCAAGCACCGCCTGAGCTTCCGAGTGCTGTTCCTGCATAATACGGCTTACTCTGCGTAACGGTGTGTCCGGAGAAATCGAGACTTTTTCCGGCGACATCAGGTCTCCGGCGCTGATAGGCGTGTCTATGCTCACTTCCTGCTGATCAAGAAATTCGTAAATTCTGTTCGGGTCCTTTTCCTGGGCAAGGTATTGCCGTGTTTCCTGATCCCGAATCAATGTGGTGCACGTTGACATGATCTTTACGCCCAGCGTTGGTTTTGTCTCAGGAAGCAGTGCCATGAAGGCGAACTGTACCGGCTGTCCGTCGGGTGAATCGTATTCAATCGGTTCAGCCAGTATGGCAATAGCGACAAAGACTCTATTCAACTCGGCGATACGTGCGTGCGGAAAGGCGACCCCTTCGCCAAGGCCGGTGGAAATGTCCTGTTCTCGTTCTATTATGCAATCCCGGAAGCCGGCTCGTACGCTTTCCGGCACTTCCTGGAACGAACGGTTGTGGGAGATGGCTTCAAGCATTCGGTCGAACAACTCCCACTTGTCCTTCACTTTCACGTCAGTCAAGATTTGTTCCGGCTCAAAAAGATACGAGAAATTCATACTGTTACCTGCTTTGTGCCAACGTGGTTTGTTCAGTGAGTGCTCTATTGTAGAACCGGCAGTTGCCGGGATCGCCACAGCAGCATTCGTAGATATGGTTCAGATCCGCGTATCTGTACGTTCCGCTGTAACCGTCTTCTTGGGCTATTTCTTTTCCGAAACGTTTGATGGCATCGCAGTTCGCGGTGATGCCTTCGAATGTTGCAGATGTGGCCGAGATGTCTCCGTTACCTTCACCGTAGATCCGATGGCGGGTGATCCGGCAGATAAATTCACAAACAAGGTTTTCTTTACAGACTTTCGGAAGTTCCGCAGGCGGAGTATCTTTGAACAACGCAGGTGTAGCTATGTTTTCGCGACCGCGGAATACCTGAGGTGCTTTGGGGGCTTGAGGGGGGAGGCCGGATTCATCTTTCTCCGACGCTGTATGAATGCCGAAAAGTCGCTTGATTTTTTTTGCGATCATAATGAAAACAGTATCCTGTACGTTTCTTGGGTGTAGCTTGCTTCTGGCGAAAGACCGTCATACGTTTACAATAAGATAGCAGGTTACTTCCACTTGGCCTGTGCGTTCGGACCCTGAAAAGTCGCTCGGCGTATCTACATTTTACGGAATTCCAGACACACTACGGCATCATTCGAGGCTGGAGAGGAGATACGTCCGTATTCAGCTCTTTTAATCCCCACCGCCCACAGTATGTGCGTGTCCGTTGTGACTAACGGCACGAGATTGCGTCTGTACTTCGGGATTTTGTTGTTTGTAAATATGTCCTGAAGCTTCTTTTTTGTTCTGCTTCCGAAGGGAACCATGGTATCGCCGGCTTGCCAGCTACGTACCAGAAGACGGCTCGGCAGCGGGGGCGGATCGAAAAATTCCTTGTACTTATCCTGAAGATCGCGGGAAGGAACGTCTTTCCAGCAGATTGTTTTTGCGACGAGTTTACCACCCGCTTCCGGTAGCGGGAGGGCAGGGGACTGCTGCCAATGCCATTCCCGTTCGAGGATGTGTTGGTCAGTCGTCTTAAGCACCAACCCTTCTGTGGTTATGCAGATGTCGAGTTTTTTCCCGAGCGGAATGCGGTGTTCTTCATGCCCGTCCCATTGTCGGAGTCCGTTTTTGAGGCGTTCGAGTGTGTGGTGGCTCGGAATGACCTCCCGGTCCGTCTGTTCCTTCAGCCAAAGCCGGATCACGCGGCAGAACAACGCAGGGTGCATGGTCGCCAGCTTGGCGGGGTCCTGTACGTCGGCGACGTGGTCGGCGGCTGTTTTTTCGATGAAATCCGCATCCCGGCGCAGATTTTCCAGTGAACGATAAAGGCCTTGATCATGGCCCCATGTTTCCCGGATAAGCGGCAGCCAGCGGTGTCGTATCAGATTCCGGCGGAAGTGGGTATCCTTGTTGCTGGGGTCTTCCCGCCAGTCTGTAATGTTCAGTGCGTGAAGGTTGCGCTCGATGTCCGCGCGCCGGTTGTATAACAGAGGCCGTATATATCTTACATCTTCGATCATTCGCGCCAATCGCAATCCGCTGAGTCCGCTGGCATTACTTCCGCGGGCCAGGCGCATCAGTAAGTCTTCCAGGCTGTCGTCCTGGTGGTGACCTAAAGCGACCGTACAATCGTCTGACCAGGGTGCATTTTGTTGCCAGAATTCATGTCGGCACCGGCGGGCCGCCTCTTCAATGCTCTCGCCGTGGCAGCGGTTCGCCGGGACTTCGAGTCTACGCAGGGTGAAGGGGATTTGGCGGGCTTCGCAGAATTTCTCACACCATTTGGCGTCTGCGTCTGCGTCTTCTCCACGAAGACCGTGGTGAAAATGGACGGCGGTGACAGGCGGGCAAATGTTCGCCAGGGCCAGAAGGAGAAATGTACTGTCAGCTCCTCCGCTGAACCCTACGAATAACGTCCGGGTTGTGTTCAGAAGGTTATTTTCCGCGATTACCTTTCTGATGTCACTGAAGGGGTCGTCCTGCTTCATACCGCCGCCGTGGTTACTCCATCCAGAGAAAGAATTCGGCCTTTTCGGCAAACTGTATTCCGTTTGGGGTGATAACGTAGGATGTGACGTTTGCTTTTCAAGACGTTTGACTTCCGCCGAATGACTGCGAACATAGAAGAGTGGAATTGCTGGCGTCCAGAACTCACGCACGTACTGCGGTTTTGATGACAACCTGAACGCCGGGCATAACAGGCCCCGTCCTTGGAGGCGGGCATCCACGCCCGTTGGGCGCGGAACTTCACCCTGGGCTTCTATGAGCTCGGGCCTTTGGCCCTCCAGAGATCAAGTTCGTCGATCACTTGCAAACTGACACTCTGCGCTGACAAGCCGTACGCGCATTATGTTGCGTGCAACATAAAATGAGCTCTGGGCGTCGGTTTTGCAGTCGCGCACGACACGGTTACCGGGGTAAATTGTGAATCCTGCATATATAGTACTTTGCAGAGAACCGGTCCGTGAAGTGTGGTGCAGTTGCCTTTTGAAGAACTTAACTGTGAAATGCCGCTTCCCGCCCAGCGGGCGGGGTTGGGGGCGAATCTGGCCCGCTGGTTTCCTCCGCAATAGGCGATTGACTTTGAGATAGCGGCCGAAGCATGTATCTTTTTGGGCACGAAGCGCAAGTCCCATCGGCTGTGGTCCACCGTCCGTGGTCCGTATAGAAAAAGCTGTTTCAGTGTTGAACGTTCCATGAAGTCGCAGCACTCCACATTTGTAAAGATTTTCAGGCGTAACAATAAAAGAAGGTATCGGTCATGCCGCAAAATTCTCGTGTAAAAGAAGCAGCTACAGTGCAACCTTCGCTGGGGCATTGGCTGAAGCAGCAGGGTGTGCAACACTTTGACGCGTTGGTGCTGGATATTGACGGGGTTCTGCTGACAGGACAGGAAGCTTTGCCGGGGGCTTCGCAATTCATTCAGTATCTTCACAGCATCTCCATGCCTTTTACGCTTCTGACCAACGATGCGTGTCATTCTCCGGTAGAGAAAGTAGCTTTTCTGAAGAATTCGGGTACTGAAGTGAGGCCCGACGAGATTGTGTCGTGCGGTCATGGACTGATCGAGATGGCCGCTGAGAGAGGATGGTCATCCCGGACATTTTTTCTCATGGGCACATTGGGCAATCCGTGTTTTGCGGTAGCTGCCGGTTTGAATGTTACCACGGACCTTGAAAACGTGGACGAATGTGACGGAGTGGTTGTGGGCGAGAAGGAGTATGATTGGTACGGGGTTATTCATGGGGGGTTCAA
>CAJXKU010000204.1 GCA_913055945.1 uncultured Lentisphaerota bacterium
TTCTTATTTCGCGTGTGCGTGTTGCTGCCGAAGAGCGGCTTTGGCGTCCGCGCGAATTCTGGGTGGAGCCCCCTGTCAGGACTGGACAGTGGAAACCTTATCGCTCGGCAGCAGTGCAGGTGAAGAAAAATGCAGAAGAAGGGCTGCATCGGGTCACGAACCGGGTCGGGGGCGGCACCTTTGCTGTGAAATGGACAGGCGGTCCCGTGGATCTCAAAAAGAAACCGGTGCTGCGCCTGCCTGTCAGACTGGAGGATCAGGCGCGGGTGAACATTCATCTGCAGATTTCCGGCAAATCGTATATTCTGCCGCTGAGCGCACCGGTGAAAGACACCGCTTCAATCCTGACGCCGCTGTTCCGGCAAATGCCGGACAAAGGTGTTTTTTTCCGATTTGCCACGGGCAAAGACATTCCTGAGCGCAGGGTGTTGCCTCGCGTGGAACCTGCGGAAGGCGTACTGAAGGTGAATCTCTTGCGGGCATTGGGCGAGATCAATGCGGACACGGAAGATCGTCCGCAAGTGCAGAGTCTGGTTGTGGGAAACACAAGCAACCACAACTACCTGCTGGCAGGTTTCGAAGCCAACGGAAAGGGCACGCAATATAAACTCGGTGTTCCGTCCTGGCATGAAGACGGGAAGCAGTTCAAGCCCCCGAAAGAGAAAAGCAAGGCAGCGGATTAATACGTGTTTCTTTTAGGTATAAACGCCGGTAACCTTCCTTGAAGCTACGTTCGCGAGATGGTTGTTCAGTAGAGGCATCGGTGTAATCCGCAGTTTGTCTCTTGTTCGGGTTGTCTGGACGTTGTCCGGCGGGTTGGCTCGTATGAGACAATTGCATTGAGCGTATCGTTACCGCCAGGCCGCGATTGGTCTCTTGTTTGGGGTATCAGGACCTTGTCCGGCGGTCAGGCTCGTATGAGACTCGCCGGGTAAAGATCCGGCTGAAGCCGGAACTACAAGCAAGTGCCTCCGGGATACCTGAAGGTTTGTAGTACCGCCTTTAGGCGGTCTGCTGAATTCTTAAAGGCGGCGGGTCTCATACTGGGATATCCGGTGGCTACACCGGCAGTCTTGCTCGTATTGGAATTAATTATCGGAGGTGATTATGCGCGTTCTGTATATTGATATTGACACGTTGCGTCCGGACCATCTGGGGTGCTATGGGTATCATCGGAATACGTCGCCCAATATCGACCGTTTAGCTTCTGAGGGCGTGCGTTTCGATAACTGTTATGTTTCGGATTCGCCCTGTCTCCCTTCCCGGGCAGCATTGTATTCCGGGAAGTGCGGCATTCGGAACGGAGCCATCAATCACGGCGGTGAGGCGGCCGATTTGTATGAGAACCCGGATGAGCGGGAGTTTAAAGCTCAGTGTGATAATTTTACGTTCCAGCTCGGCTTGGCCGGCCTTTACCCTGTAACTGTCAGTCCGTTTGGGCAAAGACATTCGTCGTTCTGGTTCTATAACGGCTTTCGGGAAATGTACAACACGGGGAAAACCGGAGATGAACCTGCGGACGAAATCACGGCTGTGGCTCTCGATTGGCTTGATCGAAAAGGAACGCAGGACGATTGGTACCTGCATGTAAATGTATGGGATCCGCACACCCCGTATAGCAGATTGCCTGATGAATTGGGCAATCCGTTTGAGAATGATCCGCCGCCGGCCTGGATGACCGAGGAAATCCGTCGAAAAACCTGGGACAATTATGGACCGGGTTCGGCGCAGGAGCCCGGGGGCGGCTACTTCGGCAACAAATCACCGGAAGACCTCGGCGCGCCCTCTCAGGTGGATTCCATGGCGTCCTACAAAGGCTGGGTGGACGGATACGATACAGGTATCTACTACGCAGATCTGCATGTGGGCAAAATCCTGGACAAACTGGAAGAATTGGGGATCCTGAACGATACACTGATTGTCCTGAGTTCGGATCACGGCGAGAATATGGGCGAACTTTCGGTCTATGGGGATCACCAGACAGCGGACCATATCACGAACCGTGTGCCGCTTATTATTCGCCATCCGGAGGGATTGGGCGGAAAGGGCCGTGTAGACCGCTCGTTGTATTATCAGTTTGATTTTGCGGCGACGCTTCTTGACCTCTTCGGCGGAGAAGTCCCGGAAAGCTGGGATGCGAAGTCGTTCCTCGAAGACTTCCGGAATGAGAGAGAAGGCGGTCGGGACTACCTCGTGGTCTCGAACTGTGCGTGGTCGTGTCAGCGTTCTGTGCGGTGGAGCGACTATCTCCTGGTCCGGACGTACCACTCCGGGTTCAAGAATTATCCGGACAAAATGCTTTTTAACGTGGAGGAAGACCCCCACGAATTGAATGATTTGGCCGGCGATCGGCCTGACCTGGTGGCCGAGGGTATGGAAAAACTCGAAGAATGGGCCACGGAAGAGATGAGTCGCACCCCTCGGCGCGAAGACCCGTTATGGATCGTGATGCGCGAAGGAGGTCCGTTCCATGCTCGCTATACGTCTTCCGATTTTGAAGGATACAAAGAGCGATTGCGCCAGACCGGCCGCAGTAAATACGCTGACGAGCTCGATGAACGCAGGCAACAACTG
Organism: uncultured Lentisphaerota bacterium; assembly: GCA_913055945.1. GTDB lineage: Bacteria > Verrucomicrobiota > Lentisphaeria > Oligosphaerales > CAJXKU01 > CAJXKU01. Next base: position 2,575 of record CAJXKU010000204.1, read on the forward strand.
AAGACGTGGCCTCACTGAGGTTGCATCTACTTGTTTGTCATATGTTCTTCGAGGGCGTCCATAAGTGCACGCAGGTTTTCCAGCGGTATGCCCGGGTAAATGTCTACGTGCATCATCAGGCCGCCGGCCGGGGATGAAAGTTTTTCCACTTCCTCGCGCACGAGGTCTTTGACGTCCTGAGCAGTGCCGAAGCGTACGATGTTTTGCCGGTCAATGTCCAGGTCAATACACACGCGGCCTTTGAGATTGTCGCGGACCCAGTCCACGCCGTTGACCAGATCCTGGATGTTGAGCGTGTTGATCCCCAGTGCCAGCAGATCATCGGTCAGTTCCCGGACATCGCCGTCGGAATGCATATGCAGGAGGCACCCCGCATCTCTGGCAGGCTTCATGATGCGTTCGAATGAAGGTTTGATATATGTGCGGAACTGATCAGGGGAGAGCATCGGCCCCTGCTGCATACCCAGGTCTTCGGGGTAACCCATCTGGTCGACGCCCATGTTTACGTAGCGGCGGACCAGGTATAGATTGAAAGATTCAACCATGCCGAGCAGTTCGCGTAAGCGGGAGTCATCGTCCGCCATATCCAGAATGACGTTCTCATAACCCCTCAGGTAGGTCAGCCGCAGGAATGTGTGTCCGTGAGGGAGCGTGCCCGCGGTGAACCGCTGCTGTTCCTTCTGGATGCGAACATGCCGTGCTATTTCTTCCCAGTCGAGACTCCCCTCCGGTAAACCGCCCTTGGTGGTAGCGGGATCCGGCGGCAGATATTGGGCAAACTGATCCCATTGTTCAAGCGGATGTTCCGTTACGGCGCCGGTGACGCCTTGGTCGGTTGTTTCCCACACGCTGCCCCACGCATCACGATACGGTTTATGCTCCAGTTGCCAAGGCGCAATGTGCGGCTCGGATGGTCCTTCCGGCCGCTTGAAGTTGGGAAAAAGGCGCCGATGTTGCTCCATCAGGTCGAACAGGTCCTGCTCATCGTAATGATGCCAGCAGGATCCGTTGAAATCGAACTGCACAGGTATCCACTGCGGGCCTTCAAACCTGATGGTGCGCAGGGTGTTTTCTCTTTCGTTCATAAGGACATTTCTTCTTCGCTTTTGTTGTGGTAGTTGCAGGTCCCTGGAGGAGAATCTTGCAAAGTTTCTGTACCGAAAGCAGAGCTCTTGTGTAAGCTCAGCTCCGAAGTGCCTGCGCCGGAATGTTCGAAGCCTCATTCACTGGCCTGTCCGACATTGTAACTTAGTGCGTATGGTTTATGAGTACCAGCATTATTGTGCGGAAAGAAATTCGGCTTAAAACGGTGCATTTTTCTGTCATTTACCGATCGGCGAAGCCGCAGGATCCCGACCTTTATAAAGTGTCGGGGCCGATCTTTCGGAGTGCGGCGCGCTTTGTGCGCCGCTTTGCATTGTCTGCAGACACTGCGGCACTGCGTGCAGGCATTGCATGCAGCGTGACGAAAACACCCTCGATGGTAACGATATGCTAAACGCAGTTTGACACGCTGAATGCAATTCCTGAACGCAGTTTCTGTGTTCAGCAGTTTAAACCTAAAAACTGCGAAATATTGCAGATAACTGGACAAAAACATGACGAACAAAAAACGGGGTGAGAATACAACGGATCATCTTGGAAGACGCGTTGTAATTTATTCGAAATTGTACTCGGTGAGTTTTTTGTACAGGGTGGTTCGGTGGATGCCCAGGAGACGGGCAGCTTTGTTTTTGTTGCCGTTGCAGGCGTCCATCGCTCTCTGAACGGCCATCTTTTCTGCGTCCGCCAGTGTAACAATGCCGTCTCCTTCAGCTGCGGGTTGGCTGTCTTCTGAGGAAGAGGATGGGGAGGCTCCGGCGCCGTGGTCGCCATCGGGGACGCTGGTCAAACTGTCTGCCTTCTGCTGCTGAGGCTGCTGTTCGCTCGCACTGTGTCCGGAGGAAGTGGGTAGGAAAAGATTGTCGGGCGTTATTTGTGAGTCATTGCAGAGCAGGCATGTTCTCTCCATGACATTCCGGATTTCGCGAACGTTTCCGGGCCAGGAATAGTTTTTAAGCTGCTGTAATGCTGCATCACTCAGTTTTTCGATATTCTTCTGGAACTTGGCGGAGAAGTGTTCAATGAAATATTCACACAGATCCTGGATGTCTTCCGGTCTTTCCCGCAGCGGGGGAATGTAGATGGGGATAACGTTCAGGCGGTAGTACAAGTCGCCGCGGAATGTGCCGTTTTCCACCATCTGTTCTATATCTTTGTGGGTTGCGGCCACAATGCTTACATTTACCTGGACGTCTTTTGTGCCGCCGATGGGGCGGACGACCTGATCTTCGATGACTTTCAGCAGCTTGGTCTGCAGGTTTGCGTCCATGTCGCCGATTTCATCCAGGAAAAGTGTACCGCCGTTGGCCAATTCGACCAATCCGGTCTTTTCCTCCTTGGCATCGGTAAAGGCCCCTTTTTTATGACCGAAGAGTTCGCTTTCTGCCAGCGTGGCCGGTAATGCGGAACAGTTCAGTTCGATAAAGGGTTTATCGCTGCGTTGGCCCATTTCGTGCAGTTTTTTCGCAAACAATCCCTTACCCGTGCCGCTTTCACCCCGGATCAGCACGCACGAGAAATCATTCTGTGCGATCTGCTCAATGAGGTGGGTAATCGATGACAGCTTCGCGCTTTGTCCCACGATACCTTCATGGGCTTCTATGTGTCGGCCGCGTTTGTTCAGTTCCCGGTAATTCTGATTCTCCCGGCAGAGTTCTTCGCGTTCCAGCGTATCTTTGATGCGTTTTTTGAGGAGCGTTTTGTCCACAGGCTTTGTGAGGAAGTCCTCCGCGCCGCGCTTCATGCAATCCACTGCGGTTTCGATATCTCCGTGGGCGGTCATAATGAGGATGGGCATATGCGGATATTGTTCGCGCCAGCGTGTGATCAACGCCGGGCCTCCGCCGTCGGGTAGCTTGAGATCGAGCAGGGCTATGGCAAAACTTTCATTCTGGAGCACATCTTCTGCGGAGCCGGCGTCCTGGACGTGTACGACGTGATACCCTTCCTCTACGAGCATATCGCGCAACGTGACGCCCAGCAGCTGGTTATCCTCCACGACGAGGACTGAGGGCGCATTGGTGTTTTGTGTCATAATGCCAGAACTCCTTCGGTAAAGCTTGATGGAGAGTTGAGATGAGTTGTTCAGTCGTAAAAGGTTTATTCAGAATACCCGCAGCACCTTCATTTTTACAGAAGTGGCGTGTTTCAGAAGGCAGATCGGCCGTAACAATGATGACCGGCATCGAGGGATAATGCCGGCGCCATGTTTTTAACAGGCCGGCGCCGTCCGCGTCAGGAAGATTCAGATCCAGAAAGCTTACGTGGCACCGGGAAGTTTGCAGGAAGCGTTCTGCTTCCCGAGCGCTTGTATGATGAGTTGCCGCGAGGCCGGATTTCTGCAGCTGTCTGCAGAGGAATTGTGCGATGAGGATGTGGTCCTCTACAATAAGGGCCGAAGGTGCGTTACCCATCATTCTGCTGAATCTCCTGTGGCTTGGATGTTATTCGGACACCTACCAGTTCAGGCCTGTCGGTCAGGATTTCCAGGGTTGCATCCATAGCATCGCATAGGCGTTTAACGATGGCAAGGCCGACACCGTCGTGTTGGCCTCTCGAGCTTTCAAAAGGAATGGGGGGGGTTGTACTTACGCTTTCCGGCCAATGTACCCCGCTGTTCAGTACGGCGATCTG
>CAJXKU010000205.1 GCA_913055945.1 uncultured Lentisphaerota bacterium
GATGCAGGCCGCTGGATACTTGTTCATGGTTCATATTTTGTTCGCACTCCCGTAGTCCAGTAGTCCAATAGTCCCATCGTCCCATAGTCCCGTAGTCATGTCGTCCTATAACTCCTGGTTCTTGCTAAGCCATATTTTTCGTGACTTTTTATGGCTCTTTGTGGCTATACATGAGGAAACTCATCCGCGCCCGCTTTGGGGCGCATATGGTTGGTGGCATCCCCGAGCCCACGGGTTCACACCCGTGGCTACCCACCTGGACCGCTTTGCGGTCCGCTTCGGGCGGTGTGCCAGTGAGTCGGTTAGCCGGAGAGTCGGTGTACCAGTGTGGCGGTGTACCAGTGTGGCGGTTATCAGTTATTGGTTACTTGTTATTTGTTATTGGGGTTCGGAATTCGGCGTTCGGGGTTCCGTGTTCAGAGTTGGGGAGATGCCGGATACTGGACGCCGCAGGCTTATTTCTCGTTTATAGTTCTGTATCCCCGTATCTGGCGCGCAAGTCGCTCAGCTTCGCGCGGAGATCGGGAATCACGTCTGCATATTCCGGATCTCTATAGCGGTTCCGCAGCTCCAACGGATCCCGATCCAGGTCGTACAACTCCCAACAGTCCTCGGGGGCTCGATTGTCGTCCCGAACCAGGCCGTAGTAATAAATCAGTTTATACTGATGGGTCCGGATGCCGTAATGACTGGGCCGCTCCGGCTGGCGGGGCGGCCAGTAGTGGTAGTACATTGCCTCAGGCCAGTGCTCGGGGGTTCTGCCGCGCAGATTTTCTCTGAAACTCTGACCCGACATAAAACCGGGCACTTCTTTCCCCGCATAATCGAGAAACAGTTCGGCAAAATCCACGTTGGTCACAATGTCATCAACAACGGTCCCCGCGGGAATTTCCCTGGGATACCGGATAACGAAAGGCATACGCAGGGATTCTTCCAGCATAAAGCGTTTGTCGAACAGGTTGTGTTCGCCCAGGAAGTACCCCTGATCGGAGGTGTAGATCACCACCGTATTTTCGCCGAGCCCGCTCTCCTCCAAATACGCCAGCAAACGGCCGATATTGTCGTCGATGCCGGCCACCGTACGCATGTAATCTTTCATCATATCCTGATATGTGGCCCGCCGGGCTTCTTCGGCATCGAGTCCTTCTACATCCAGCTTCGGCGGCGGATAGTTGTCCGGCTTTTCAAGCCGCCGCTGCTGCTGGATTTCCAAAGGCCATCCCTGAAACACCTTATTCTGCGGCGCTTCATCGGCAAGCAGGTCTTCCGGCTCTGGAAAATCGACATCTTCGTACAGGCTGCGGTACCGTTCGTGACTGTAAAACGGCTCGTGTGTGGCCTTGAAATGACACATACAGAAAAACGGCCGATCGGAAGTGTCCTGCTGTTTCAGCCAATTCAGCGTGTGATCGGTAATAATGTCTGTGGAGTGCCCTTCGTAACGCGTGCCTTCGCCGTCCCAATCCTGGCCCTTTTCCCAGAGGACCGGGTTCAGGTAGCGTCCCTGACCGTGCAGGACATTATAATAATGGAAACCGGAAGGCTCCTTTCCTAAGTGCCATTTGCCAAAAACAGCCGTTTGATAGCCGGCCGCCTGCAGGTGCTTGGCCACGATATCCTGGTCCGGATCCAGGCTGTCCGCCAGGGTTCTGACTCCGTTTTCGTGGCTGTACTGACCGGTAAGTATTGTCGCCCGGCTTGGCACACAGATCGAATTCGTACAGAAGCAATTGTTCAGCAGCGCCCCCTCGGCTGCAATGCGGTCAATGTTCGGGGTGCTTATGCAGGGCGCCAGACGCGAATTGTAGCACCCCCACGTCTGGGAAGTATGATCGTCTGCCATGATGAATAGAATGTTCGGACGGTCCATTTTTGCGAGGTCTCCTTGATCTGGAAATTGTCTTTTCAAGAATTCCGCCCTTTTAGAGGGGCACATGTCTTGTTTTGCATCTGTGGCTTCCGACGCTACGGTTCTTCAGCTCCGAATTCAGTTTCCCCTGCGTTTTGTTCCGCTGCCGCCTTCGTGAGCATCAGATTTTCAGCGGAAAGGTCAAGGGGACGAGACGGCAGGACCCAGACATACTCTGAAGCCTGCATAAGCGTTCGGAAAAGAAGGAATAGCCTTCACCCGCACCGCACATCTCAGATACGCGGGCTTGGTATAATACGAACCACCCCGCAAAACGCGGTAAGTACCTTTCTCAAGATTGATTTCAGACGCCGCTCCCGTGTTGTCATACCAGTCGTAACACCACTCCCAGACGTTGCCAAGCATGTCGGCCAGCCCGAAACCATTACGACCTTCACTGCCATACGAATCCACCGGAGCTGCCCATGCATACCCGTCTGACCAGGAATATCGATTTTTCCACATGGTTTTGTTCACCAATCCGCCCAGTTTATCCTTACTCGCTCCGTTCAGCCGACCTTGCCCGTCTCGAAGCGAGTCACCCCACCAGAATTTCGAAGCATCCGTCCGTCCTCCCCGGCAGGCGTACTCCCACTCCGCTTCGCCGGGGAGGCGATACTCCATATTCTCAGGGAGGCGGCCGGCTTTCCTCTCTTTTCTCGTGAGCCAATCGCAAAAGGCCATCGCATCATTCCAGGAAATACACGCCACAGGGTGTTCAGGCCGTACATTCACCCCATGCCAGTTGGGATCCTCCCAGTCTTTATCCTCGACGTACGCCCATTTCTCCTTATCCGAGTCATAACACCACGCCTCTGACTGCTTCTCTGCATCAGTTTTATAGCCGGTGTCCTCGACAAACTCCTTCCATTGTCCCACGGTCACTTCCGTGCGGCCCAACCAAAAGCCATTGGTCATACGACACCGCCGCGGTGAAACGCCTTCGTCTTCAAACTGCTTCGCGCTTCCCTGCCCCTTCGGGCCTCTCGCCCACGCGCGCTGTTCTGCGCGGCTGCCCAGCATGAATTCGCCCGCGGGAATCCACTTGAAAACAATCTGCTGTTCCTTTCCTAAGTTCAAGGTCCAGTCTTTTCCCTCTACCGGCCCGCTGATCTTTGTCAACTCAGCTTTCAACTCGCGTACCCCGGTATAATCCGACGTCCAGCTGACACTAAACGGCTTATAGTATGTGCCGTCTTTCCCGCCGGCCTTGACACTGATTCTATGATTTTCGCCTTTTTCGAGTTTAAACGTCGCAGGAGTAACGTGATTTCGTTTCTCGCCGTCCACCGCTATCTCAGCGCCCTCAATCTCTCGGCCGTTTGCAACCGCCACAACTTTTATCCAAGGATAAAGATGCTTTTCAGCTTTTTGAAGCAGATTTCTGAATTCCCGTCGCAGTTGAAGGCGATTCTCCGAGCCGTACCCTGTCACAGGCAGTACATTTTCAGAACATTTTTTGACTTTCGACCAGTTGCCGCGCTGCTTGGCTTCACGCACTTCAGCAAGATTTTTGCGCAGGGAGATTTCCCGGAGTTTCTTTTGGGCGCCCTGCGGATCCCCGTATCCTGTCACGTCCAAAGCCTCATTGAAGGCAATTCTGGCTTTCTGCCAATTTTCATTCTTCAGAGCTTCAGCCCCCTTTTCCATGCAACGCTGGTATTCTGACTGTCGCCAATTCTCCTTTGCTTCCTTCACAGCAGCCGGCAGTTTTTCCCTGGCTTCCCGGTATCTGCTCGCCGCATCTTTCCATTTTTCATCCTGCACCAGCGCCTTCGCATTTTCGAGTTTTAAAACCACAGAGCTCCAGGCAGCGCCGCCATACTTTTGGAGAAACAATTCGGGCTTCGAGACAGACAGTCCCGGTGTGCTGATACCGGTCAATGCTGTCCGATACGCCTCTTTCGCTTCGTCCATATTCTGTTTTTCTTCTGCGTAACGTTCGGCTTTACGAAACTGTTGAGCCGCACTTTTCCACAGTTTTTCTGCCTTTGTAAATACGTTTTCACCATCTGCGGCCGATGTCAGGGAGCGCTCCTCGGCAAGCCCTTCCTTGTAGGTTTCCTGCGCCGAGTTCTTCAGTTTTTCTCCGCCATTCCAGAGCTCGGGAAAATAATCTGACGCTTGTGCGTTTTCAGCCTTTCGCCGAGCCTCTTCGGCCCTTTCCCGCGCCGCATCTGCCTTTATACGAGCACTATGCAGCGTCTGCAACGCTTTACAATAAGCAATCACTGTTTGGTATTTTTCCATCGCCGGCGCGTATATCTCCTTCTCGAATAAAGTGTTCGCTGCCGATAACATGTCCTCCAGCTTATTCAGGTGTTCCCCAACCCCCTGGTCAGGGTCCACATCCTGTATACTCCGCCACTTCATTTCGGCTTTGCTTTTCAGCGGTGTCGTCTCTGCCAATCCGGCTGCGTCTTCAATTCTTTCGCGGAGCTGAATTGCGTGCTCGTTGTTCGGCTCGATTTCCAATGCCCCCTTTACCGTTTTCCAGGCCGTAGCATACTCCTCTACCGCAAGTTTTCGTTTTGTCTTATCCAGTAGCGAAGATATGCGGGCACGTTTACGGACAGCGGTCTCTCTAAGCGACTGCAAGCGTCTTGCCGGTTCAGCGACGTCCTCCTCCACCTTCGGCTGTACCGGCAAATGCGCCCGGGCTATGCTTCTGACTTTTTCCCAATCGGCGGCCTCTTTCGCTGCCAGGGCCTGTTGTACTGCCTGTTCAAGCTGAACCCGCGTGTTATACTTCTGATATGCATTCCAACCGTACCAGCAAACGAATCCCAGCAGAATAAAGCCGATCAATCCGGCAATTGCCGGGACTACACGGGAACGCATAAAACGCCCTCCGGGCATAAGATCCCGGGTTTTCTGTACAATGGGATGTCCCTGCTGAACCTCCTGCAACGCAGCCACAAACTCGCCGCAGGAGGAGAAACGGTTTTCGGGTTTTTTCCGGAGCGCGGTCAACAAGATATCGTTCTGCCGTTTGGACAATTCGGCAAGCGGGGGTGGCATTTCGTTTTTAACCACATTGGCCATAAGCTGCAGGTCATTGCTGTCGAATGCGCTGGCAAAAGGTACGTCCCCCGAGATTAATTCGTAATACATAACAGCCAGCGCGTATTGATCCACCGCCGGCCCCTGCTTCCCTCCTGTCCATTGTTCGGGAGCCATGTAAGGGCGTGTACCTGTACCGTTGCCTTCGCTACTGGACACCCGCGACATGGACATACGAACCTCTGCAGCAAGGCCGAAGTCCAGGATCTTGCATATAAAAGAGTCTTCGTCATCAAACGGGACGATCATGACATTCCACGGTTTGATATCCCTGTGAATGATCCTCTGCCGATGTGCATGATCGAGCCCCGCGGCAATCTGTCGACAGATCTCCTGCGCCTTTTCCACGGGGACTTTCCTGTCCGCAAAATCCTTACGCCAATCCGACAACGGTCGTCCCGCGACGTATTCCATGACGACTACGTAATCGCCTTCCCCGATCGAAAGCCCGTCCGCCGCAGAACTGTCCACGTTTTCAGCCAAGTGAAGATGCCTCATAGCGGCGATGTTGGTATGACTGAGTCTGGCGACCAGCTGAAAATTCTGCTTGACGTTTTCAAATTCCTCGGGGTTGTGAGAAACTAAGGGGGGAAGCGTCTTGAGGGCGACATCGATTTCCGCCACCGTGTCCCGGGCGCGGTAGACGGCCCCGAAGGCCCCATGTCCCAGACGCTCCAGCAGTTCGTACCGATCCACCGTCCCGAGCGACGGGCGAACCTGCAGCGGCTGTGTAGGAGACTCCGCCATGTTAGAGCTTTCCGCATCCGGAGGGCTGTTCTGCCCCGGCGACGAGCCAGGTTGCGGGTGGGAATTGTCGGTATATTCATTCATACGCACATCGGATTGTTTGAGAGACCAGCTTTACCTTTAGAAGAGTGACCAAAGCATTCCGCCATTTTTGTTCTGCTCGGACTGAGGATTGGGCCTCTGTATGCATATTATACCGCTGTGGCAAGCCTGTGCCAGTTGTTCTGGAAAAGCAGCGGCGCAGTTCACGAATACGGCCTTAGAGCGTAAGGACGTTTGTTCTCGTATGAGAGAACTGCGTTCAGCAAGTCGTTTACTTGTGATCCGCAGTTTGTCTCTTGTTTGGGGTGTCCAGGCGTTGTCCGGCGGCGAGGCTCGTATGAGAACTGCGTTCAGCGCGTCGTCAACATCCAGGATGTACTTGTCCCGCTGGACGCAGTCCCTACGTTTAGCATATCGTTACCATCGAGGATGTTTTCGTCACGCTGGACGCAGTCCCTCGT